>JAYEJK010000115.1:0-4200 GCA_034660535.1 Thermodesulfobacteriota bacterium
GCAACACATTTCGGATCGGAATTACCCAAGTTATTTCTTTCCAGACCCTAAATTGATGGACAATCAGTTTTGAATTTTATCTGGAGTTTGGTTCAAATGTTCAAAGGTTAGGTTCGCCAGATGTCACGAATTTCATCCAGGAAGCGTCTGATATCCGGGACTTCCTGCTCGAGATATTTCCTCATTTTTTTCAGGAGGTTGGCCTCAATCTGCCTGACTCTCTCACGTGAAATCCCAAACTGATCCGCAATCACCTGAAGAGTGACCGGTTCATCACTCAACAGCCTCTCACTCAAAATAGTCTGCTCCTTAGGGTTCAGCGTCTCTCTCAACCGAGCCAGAAGGGCGATCATCCGTTCCTTGATCTCATGTTCCGCAACAACCTCCTCTACAGCCGGCCCGTCATGAGGTAAAAGGCTTTTCTGGTCATCATCGGAATCTTCCCGAATCGGACTTTCAAGGGATGCATCCCATCCTTCCATTCGCTGGCTCATTTCAATGACTTCGCTCTCTTTGACGTTTAAACGATCGGCCAGCAATTTGGGTTCAGGTGAATAGCCCTGGGCCTCCAGTTGTTTTTTCTCCTTGTTAAGGCTGAAAAAAAGCTTTCTCTGCGCCTGCGTCGTACCTATCTTGACCAGGCGCCAGTTGTCCATAATGAACTTGAGTATATACGCCCTGATCCAGTAGGCGGAATAGTATGAGAACTTCACGCCCCGGTATGGATCAAATTTTTTAACCGCCTGAACCAGGCCGATATTACCTTCCTGGATGAGGTCAAGGAAATTCTGCATCCAATATTTCTGAAAATCCATAGCCACCTTGATTACAAGACGTAAGTTGGCAGTGACCAACTGGTAAGCGGCTTCCTGATCTCCGGTTTCATGGTATTTTTTAGAGAGTTCATTCGTTTCCTCTCTGGAGAGGAGAGGATATTGACTGACTTCCTGAAGATATCTGTGCAATGCAGGATGAGTGACCGCAGGAAGATGCTCATCATCCGACAGGGTCATCAGGGGATGCGGATCGCCGGAACCAAACTGTTCTTCCGGATCTTCGATTATTTCAAAATGTTCGTTCATACCGGCATTATTAGTACTAAAACGTGAAACGTCAATCCCTTTAAAGACTGAATTCGCAATTCCTAACCCAGATAAACTGGAAATTTTTAAAAGTCCTGGACTATTCAACCACGCTCACAAGTCATGAAGAGTGCCATTTAAGATGAATTCGTCCGTCCGTCTCATAGGCCATAACGCCTCTCGGTTCCAGGAGTTTAAACAGAGGACGGCCGAACACGAAAAGCTCCCAGGCTTCGGGCAATCCTAATTCAGACATGGCTTGAAACCGTATGGAAATATCTTTGCGGACAAGTTCGGTCAATTCCGCCAGATTTTCTGCCTTTTCCGACTTCCCGTCACCAGACCTGACAAGTTTTTCAGCCGTCGGATAACTGCATTCCCGATCATGGGTTTCAATCATCTTCAGTATCTCATCTCCCGGGCTGATAATATCGGAGCGGACAATTGTGTTTATACCGATTGCAGCAATCAAATCAGAAGTGTCCCAACATTTTTGAAGCCGGCATTCCAATGGACGGCAGGCATAAATGGAACATGAATTATTACCGGGCTCAAGAAACGGACATGACCAGTCCCCTCCTCTCCCGGCGATTTTAACCAGTTCGGTTGTCAGCGGTTCAAACCTGTCTGTCACGGGAGTGTAGGCAAACTCTCCTTTCCGAATAGTAATCAAATGCTGATATCCTAAATGGTCGGCAAGAAGCAGTTCCTTATCTTCCTGGTGTAGAGCAGGACCTCCTTCTTTACAGCAGGCGCCGCATCTGACGCATTGCTTGAGACTTAAGGGGTTTAAATTATCCATCTTTTGATACTCAGGTTGTCAGATTTTTCCACAGGTTGGGCGGACGCCTCAATACCTGAAAATGTAAATATATTTTTGGGCGAACCCTAAGGGTCTGGAAAGAAATAACTTGGATTTTCCGTTTCCGAACTGTATCACACCTTTAGCCGGTTTGACATCCCCGAAATCCTCACCGTAGCCCTGCTACGCTTGCGGTTTCGTGAATATCAAACCGACTAAATCTGCAACACATTTCGGATCGGAATTACCCAAGTTATTTCTTTCCAGACCCTTAGTCCAAGCCGTTAAAACATCATGTCTGTAACTTGTCGAGAGTCTCCCGCTGTTTAGCCAGTGATTTGGCAATTTCAACCTTATTATCTTCGGAAATGTATTTCTCCAGTTCAGCATGATAGAGTTTCACATCCTGAAATTTGGCCCGCAGTGATCCTACAGTCGTATTTATGGAGCCCGAGAGGTCGTGCATAATATCCTTGGAACGTAGCATGATTTGCTTGGTAAGGTCGCCTTGTTCAACAGCCTTCAGGTCACTTTCAATCCTGAAAATGGGCCCTGCGATTTTCTGTGGAAGAAAAATGGCAATGGCCAGTCCACTTAAAAAACTCACCAGGGAACCAACTCCTATCACAGGCAGCAACAGGTCGCTGACACGCCGAATCTCAACATGGGCCTGGTAAAAATTGCCCCCTATTTCCCGCCTGGCATAAAAGTACAGAATAAGCGCCGCTATCACGGAACTTATCATAATGGTCCCCAGAATCCGAACTAACAGCCAGACCTGCAAATCCCTTTTTACCTTAAGATTAAGTTTTTTTCTCTTTAATACCATTTTACTGTTTCCCTCCCAAGCGCTCATAACCGGAACGTAGCTAAAAATTATTTAAATGCCTATGGTGTAAAGGCTTATATTACTTACCCGAAGTAAATATTCGGCTTGATACCGGGAAGTAGCTGGAACCACCGAATATTTACTACCCGAATTCCTTGTGGCATCCCGTACAGAGGGCTTTGGACGTTGGTTTGATCAGCATGAAATCATAATTGGACGCGTGTGTTCCGTGACAGGACATGCACGTGATTCGTCCGTCCGAAAGAGTCGTATACTCAGGCGGAATTGTCATGCCGGGCTTCGGGTAGACATTAACCGGGTGAGACCTTCCTCCCTTTACTTCCGGGTGACATGTGTAACAGTTGATTATATGCAAATCCAATTCACTCTTTAACCAGTAATGATCGATAAATTCCCGGCCCTCCTTTTTGACTCGGGACTTTCCCTTTCTTGCGACAGCAATCGGTTCAACTCCAACAGAAACGGACACCGGCTGATTTGCAGTAAATTTCGCCAGGCGATCTCCGTCCTTAAAGAAGAACTCTCCTTCTAGTTTCACCTTTTCCCTCGCAGGACGCTGCTTTTCACCAGCCGTATTAGAAGCGGAATATAATTTAGACGTTGAAAATGTAAAAATATCGGACTCGGATTTATTGCCGAACATATCCTGAGAAATGACCTTAAACCGGTATGTTTTCTTGGCTTTGAGACCTGCCAGGTCAATCACATGTTCTGAAACCAGGTTTATATCAACCGGAGACGATTTGTCTAACGATTTAATACCATACACAATCTGGGAATTAGCAATCTCATTCGTTTTCCAGCCTATTTTGGCTGAAAAGAACAACTTACGTTCTACCTGAAGAACCTTTACCTCGGAAATCTTCGGCGGCGCCTGTTCAACCTTCATTTTTTTCAAATCCTCTTCAGGAGGCAGATTCATTGTCTCCATGAACAGAACGTCAATATCGTCTCTTACCTTCACGTACAGTGTGTCGGCTACCTCCTTTGCAGAAAGGGTAATCCAATGAATTTTGGAAAGTGACGGACTTTCACCTATCCATTTCAATTTTGTCGATTCTGTAAAAGTACGGTTTGTCCCTTCAGAATCCAAGGGCGCTTCAACGGATGATTCATTAACGTGGCATTCGGTACACTTTTTCTGTACAAAGGGGATATGCACAGCCAACATGTCAAAACTCTCTTTGACATCATCCTCGTGACAACTGTAACACTGGCTGGAACTCGGCGCTTCAGAGGAAGCGGAACCGGCATTCAACACAAAAACGGGTGAAACCGCAACTGTTGCCAAGAATAAAAAATATTTTCCTAAACTTTTTGTTCCGCCCTTGGTATCCATGAGATGCTCCCATATTAAGGGCTCAAGTAAAAATAAGTTGGACAATATTGCGCTCAGATTTAGGTCGGATTGGGCCGATTGTGAGGTTACAAAACCGCAGGACTAGCAGCGCTAATTTGAGGATTTT
>JAYEJK010000116.1:0-4178 GCA_034660535.1 Thermodesulfobacteriota bacterium
TCGAGTCATGCGCATTTATGAAATCGCCTGGTCACCGAGCCAAAAAGGAGACACGGACAAACAAGTTTGTCCATGCCACCCATCACCCATCGCCTCCCCCAAATCCGTTATAATCAGTTTTTTTTAATAACCAACCGTTTTCTAAAAGAAAAAAATTTTTTTATAAAGTAAATTGTTGTCAGCGATTGACTGTCGGTTTAATCTGTCAGCAAGTAAATATTCGGCAACACTCCACAGGAAGGCGATCAGGCTGCCCAGCATACCCAAGTATAGCTGATCAGCCTGCTCACCTCCCTGTGAAGCGTTGCCAAACATTTACAGTTTGGTAATTTTAGCTATTTTCCGGCATCAAGCCGAATATTTACGTCGGCAATTTGTAAACAATCACAGACGCCGCGCCTAAGGGATGTGGGAATAAACAAAAGGAAAATGTATGAAGGTACGAAAAGCAGTTATTCCGGTAGCCGGTATGGGAACCCGATTCCTGCCTGCCAGCAAGGCCATCCCGAAAGAAATGCTCACAATCGTTGACAGGCCTACTATACAATATATTGTTGAAGAAGTAACGGCAGCCGGCATTGAACAGGTGATCCTGATAACCAGTGAAGGAAAATCCGCCATTGAAAACCATTTTGATTATAACTACGAGCTTGACACGTTCCTCGAACAACAGGGAAAGGATAAGCTGTGCGAGGAAGTAAACCATGTATCAAATCTCATCGACATCGTATCGGTCCGCCAGAAAAAACCGCTTGGACTGGGACACGCAATCTGGTCGGCCCGTAACGTAGTCGGGGACGAACCCTTCCTGATTCTTCTGGGAGACGACCTTGTAATCAGCGACAAACCATGCTGCGCGCAAATACTTGAGCTGTTCGAGGAACTCCAGGAATCAATCGTTGCGATCCAGAAAGTACCCCGGGAGGAAACCTATCATTACGGTATTATCGAGGGGTCTCCCGTCCGTGACAGGGTCTATAAAGTAAACAGAATGGTTGAAAAACCGGCTCCGGGAACCTCAAAGTCAGACCTTGCCATTATCGGCCGCTACATTCTGCTGCCTGAGATATTTGAATATCTGGAAAAAACCACACCCGGACACGGCGGAGAAATCCAGCTTACCGACGCACTGATGGCGCTTGCGAACAAGCGGAACATGTTTGCCTATGAATTTGAAGGAACCAGGTACGATGCCGGCGACAAGCTCGGTTATCTCAAGGCCATTGTCGCCCTTGCCCTTCGTCACCCCGAACTTGGCAATGACTTTGCAAAACACATCAAAAAAGTCAGCGAGGGACTTTAGGAATGATGAATTATGAATATTATGTACGTTAAAACTTTATGTGCAATGCAACAATTATTCCTAATTCGTAATTCTTAAATTGCAATGACCTACATAGAAGTGGCGGTTGCAGAGCCCCTCACCCATACACTCACCTATTCCACTGAACACCCTGCCTCCGATCTCTTTCCCGGGACAAGACTGCTCGTCCCACTGGGCAAGAGAGTCGTGACCGGTTATCTTCTGGGGTTTACATCCGAACCGGCCAAGGATATGAAAATCAGGCCCATCATGGACATCCTTGACCCTGAACCGCTGTTCCCGGAAAACATGATCGCTTTTTTCCGCTGGATCGCTGACTACTACCAATATCCTATCGGCCGGGTCATTAAGGGAGCGCTTCCCGCCGGCCTCTCCCCACAGACGGGCAAAAGGATATCACTTACTGATCAGGGCAGAGAGTATGTTTCAGCAATTATTGAAACCCGGAGAGATCCAGGATACTTCTGGCTGCCTGATTTTTTGGCCAATGGAACTCTCTCCCCTGCTGCAGTACGAAAAATCCGAAGCACAAAGGAAAAAAAAATTCTCCTGAAATGGGAAGAAGAAGGCCATGTCCTAATCCGACAGGAACTTACCGGTGCAACCACCAAGGCCAGAACCGAAGTATGCGTGTGCCTCGCCTCCCCCTATACCGAATTTCACGCTCCTTTCAACCTCACTGTCCCTGAACGGAAGACCCTCCGGCTGATTCGTGAAATGAATGAAAAGGCGAAAGTGGAGTTAATTCCGCGCAAGGATCTTACCGGAAAATACAGCGGCGCCCGTAAAGGTCTCAAACTCCTTGAAAGTAAAGGGGTAATCAAACTAAAAAAACAACAGGTATTTCGTGATCCGTTCGGGCGCTGTCCACCCTTTTTCCCGAAACCGGAAAGGTTGACGGATGAACAGAGGTCAGCGCTTGAAAAGATTAATCCCGTGGTCCGTGATAAACGGTTTCAAACCTTTTTGCTTCACGGCGTGACCGGAAGCGGGAAGACCGAGGTCTACATAAGGGCTTGTGAGACCGCGTTTAAAGAATCTCGAAGCGTTCTTATACTGGTCCCTGAAATCGCCCTTGCGACTCAGCTTGAAGGTCATTTCCACTCCCGGTTCGGAAACCGGTTGGCGCTTCTTCACAGCGGCCTGACTAAAGGGGAAAAATTTGATCAGTGGATGCGCATCGCACGCGGTGAGGCATCAGTCGTCATCGGAGCAAGATCCGCAGTGTTTGCTCCTGTTAAAAACCCGGGCCTCATCATTGTGGACGAAGAACATGACGGGGCTTACAAGCAGGAAGAGGGGTTGCGGTATCAGGGAAGGGACCTGTCAGTGCTAAGGGCAAGCCTTTTGAACATCCCTGTAATTCTTGGTTCCGCAACTCCGTCAATCACAAGTTATCACCATGCGTTAACAGGCAAATACCGAATGGTTACCCTTGCAAGACGCATTCACGACCGCGAGCTTCCCAAAGTCACAATAATTGATTTGCGAAAGGTCAAGACCGTGACCGGCAGACCACCGCTCTTTTCACCTGAACTGACCACGGCAATGAAAGAAAACCTCTCACAGGGGAACCAGACTTTAATCTTTCTAAATCGTAGAGGATATGCAAGCCTGATGCTTTGTCAGGACTGCGGCCAGACGGTCCAGTGCCCAAACTGCAAAATCACCCTCACCCTGCATAAGGCCAAGGGCGAACTTGCCTGCCATCATTGTGGCCACACTGCGCCGGCTGCAATGCTTTGCTCCAACTGCGGATCAATCCGCCTTATCGGGGTAGGATTCGGTACGGAACGTATCGAGACAGAGCTGGCCATTCTATTTCCGAATGCCCGGATCGCGCGTCTTGATCGCGACACCGCTGTGAAACGGCAGGATTACATGGCAATCCTGGACAATGTGCGCCGGCGGAAAATCGACATCCTTGTGGGGACCCAGATGATTACCAAGGGACACCATTTTTCAAATGTTACGCTTGTGGGAATAATCTGGGCCGACGCAGGTCTGGGCATGCCGGATTACAAAGCGGGAGAAAGGACCTTTCAACTGCTTTCTCAGGTAACGGGCCGTGCAGGCAGAGGAGAAAAGCCGGGCAGGGTCATTGTCCAGACCTACCAGCCGGACCACTACAGTATTATGACCGCCAGGGACCATGATTATACATCTCTCTTTGACAGGGAAACTGCCATAAGGGCCCCTTTGGGATTCCCGCCCTTTTCCCGTCTGATCAATCTACGCATTGAAGGAGAAAATGAAACAAGAGTCCGTTCAACCGCTATTTCACTTTCTGAAACCGCCCGGCGGCTTGCCGGTCGAAAACGACAAATTTCAATTCTCGGGCCCGCTCCTGCCCCGCTCTCAAGGCTGCGAGGAAAATACAGGTGGCAGCTCCTGCTAAAATCCGCAAACAGGGAAGCCCTCCACTTAATCTGCAGACTTTTAACCAAAGAGCCTCCTCCGGAAGTGCGTACCAAGGCGGTCAAATTGTCAGTGGACGTTGATCCGGAAAATATGTTATAGTCAAACCGCTTTGTGTTATTTATTTTATAAGCGCTTACGCGCAGAATGTTTTCAATTAAACCTTTACTACTTTAGGGTCTGGAAAGAAATAACTTGGATTTTCCGTTTCCGAACTGTATCACACCTTTAGCCGGTTTGACATCCCCGAAATCCTCACCGTAGCCCTGCTACGCTTGCGGTTTCGTGAATATCAAACCGACTAAATCCGCAACACATTTCGGATCGGAATTACCCAAGTTATTTCTTTCCAGACCCTTAGAACATCCCGATGGCAAAAAAAGAGATAGTCACATACCCAAACCCGATCCTTAAGCAAAAATCCAAACCAATAACC
>JAYEJK010000117.1:0-4052 GCA_034660535.1 Thermodesulfobacteriota bacterium
GATATCTGCTCGATATAGGTAACCGGATTGGTCACCCCGCCGGCCCAGAGGATATCAGTGATCCGGCTGAGTTTTCTTCGTATTTCCTGGTCCATCGTTTATTCCTTATATGTTATGCGGCTTTGGTGAAAACATTCTTGTTCAAATCATCGACTATCTCCTGCAGACCCTGCTCACCGAACAGCTCGATGCCTATTCCTGCGGCATTGAGGATGGAAAGCGGCGGCTTGAAAAGATCGTCAATCTGTACCTTGCCAGTGGCGATACCACGATTCTTGAGCAGCGACAGATACTCAGCCTGCTCCTGGGCCAGGGATTTGGAGACCAGCCAGGCCCGGAACATCTCTTCGAGTTTTTCATCCTTGCCCTGGATCTTGAGCAGACCAAGGGCGGCCTTGATAAAGTCGATCAGGTTGCCCATCGGGTTCCGGTATGCCTTACGCAGGTTCTCTTCATTGAAATAGAGCTTCGGGCTGTTGAGTCGGCTGGCCAGTTCCTCTTCCTCATCCGCGGAGAGCGGCTCATCCTTTTTTACCTTCTCGATAATCGGGTCTTGTTCGCCCATCTCCTGGATAGTGCTTTCCCAGTTGGTCTGGTATTCCTTCTTGTCAATCCGTTCGCCCTCCGGCCCGACCTCGACATAGCTCACCGCCTCCAGCCATTCATCATCAATGCCAAGCTCGATAAGCTCTTTGGGTTCAGGTTTTCCGCCTGAACCGCCCGGCGCTGTACCGCCTTTTGTTCCACCGGCGAAGACATCGGTATCCGAATCATTCCAGCGTTTATGGTTGTTGAAAAAATCATAGATGATGAATTTCTCTTTCTGGATATGGGGCGCTGTACGGGTGCCTCGACCCCGCATCTGCTGGTAGAGGATAGGACTCATCACCCGGCGGCACATGATGATGTGCAGAATCTCCCGGCAGTCGAAACCGGTATCCAGCATGCCGACACTGACCGCCACCATGGGGTAGGTCTCCTTCTTAAACTGACGGATCAGGGCATCGGGATCGGCCACATCTGAGGTGATGACCACGGCGTAATTGCCCTTATGTTCCGGATGCAGTTCATTGAGGTAGTGGGCGAGCCGGGCGGCATGGTGCTTGGTAATGGCAAAGACCACGGCCTTGCCGGGGCCGACCTTCTGACCAGGGGCCAATTCCTGATATGATTCCCAGGCCAGACGGTCGAACTCTTCCATCATCAGGCGGTTGGTTTTTTCATTGGTCCATTGCCGCTCGAATTTGGCCGGGTCATAATGTTCTTCGTCAACATCAACCCCTTCAGCAATCAGTTCGGTAATGCCGGTGGCAAACTTGTAAGGAGCCAGATATCCCAGACGAAAGGCTTCTTGTATTTCATAGGAGAAATCCGGCTGGCCGGACTTGCAGTGATAAAATTCATAGGTGTTGCGGTCGATGTAGCTGGCCGGGGTGGCGGTGAGTCCGACGTGCAGAGCATCAAAGCGGGTCAGGGCCGCCTGCCAGGCCCCATAAATGGAACGGTGGCTTTCATCCATGATCACCACATCGAAATAGCCGCTGGTGTAATCATGGGAGTGATTGATCATGGTCTGCAGCAGGCAGACAGTAATCTGTTTTTCCTGCCGGGCCATGCCGGGCTTGAGCCAGTAACTGCCGTACTGACCGCCGAGCAGGTCCTGAATTGCTTCAATGGCCTGCTTGGCAAGCTGCTCCCGGTCAACCAGAAAGAGGATACGTTCTGCCCAGCCGGATTCTATAAGTCTTTTAATGTATAAAACTGTCAGATCCGTCTTGCCGGTCCCGGTGGGCAGCTCAATGAGAAAGCGTCTCTTACCAAGCTCAAGGGCATGGTCAAGGGCTCGCATGGCCTCCTGCTGGTAGGGTCGCAGGGTGCGGGTCTCTCCCTGGCGGATATAATATTCCGGGATATCAACCGTGGCCATGGGCTTACGGTTCTTACGGGACTCGACCAGACGCTCCATATCACGCCGTGAATAAAAGGAAGCTACAATCCTGGCATCATCATTCTGGTAATCCCAGAAATAAATCAACTCACCGTTAGTCAGAAAAATGAAAGGCGCGCCAAGCTCTTGAGCGTAAGGAAGGACTTGTTGTTTTGCCACATAGGGGTTGATGGCGTTTTTCTTGGCCTCGATAACAGCCAGGGCGCGGCCTTTGCTGTCCCGCAGGACATAATCGGCCCGTCCTGAAACCGGCTTCTTATTTTCTTGCTGCTTGCCCTGATGATCATAGTCAGTTTCAGGTTCTGCCGCTTTTAATCCGGCGAAAACTGTTTTCTTAATCTGCTGGATATAGACTTCAGTCGACACCTGGGATTTGTCCGCCGGGTCCCAGAGGGCTTCCTTGAGCAGATCATCTATAAGTATTCTGGCGTCAGCTTCTGTAGTCTGTTCGCTCATGGTTTCATCCTTCATGTTGGTAGTACATAGCAATGACCGTGCCAAAGTTATTCAAGGCCATATTTCTTGAGCCAGTTGGTCAGGGTCTGATAGCTCGGCAGCCCCAGTATTTTCGCGGCTTTTGTTTTATTTTCATGACTTTCAGAAAGTCCTCTTTCAAGGTAATGGACCGCCACCGTTTTCATGATCTCCGGCAGGTCTATTCCGTGAGTGAGCGACTGGTTGAGTATGGCGTCCTGTCCCTTTGCAGTAGTGGGAACGGGAAGCAAAGCCTCCCGGATATCCTCCTCGCCAAGTTCTTCATCCAGGGACCAGACCGCTGCCCTGGTCAAGGTGTTCTGCAGTTCCCGGACATTGCCCGGCCAGGAGTGCAAAAGTAGAAGATTTCTTGCGGATACAGAAATTTTCTTTTGCTTGTAGCCGGGTTCGTTGCCGCTTTCCCGGTTGACCTGATCCAGGAACCTATCAATCAGCAAACTGACATCTCCCTCCCGCTCCCGGAGAGGCGGCAGTTTGATCACAGCCACGGCCAGCCGGTAAAAGAGATCCTCCCGAAAGGAGCCAGCCGCCACTTCATCAATAAGGTTTCTATTGGTGGCCGCAATAATTCTTATGTCGATTTTGCGGGGCTGGGTCGTGCCGATCCTCTTGACCTCCCCTTCCTGCACGGTGCGCAGCAGCTTGACCTGCATCTCCTTGGGCAGCTCACCGATCTCATCAAGAAAGATGGTGCCTGTGTGCGCTGCTTCAAAATGACCGACCCTGGCAGCAGCGGCCCCTGTGAAGGCCCCTTTCTCATGGCCGAACAATTCCGACTCAACCAGCTCCGCCGGGATGGCCCCGCAGTTAATGGCCACAAAGGGCTTGTCCTTGCGGGGGCCGGCATCATGAATGGCACGGGCGAACAGCTCTTTGCCGGTGCCGGATTCACCCTCAATAAGCACGGGTATGGAACGGGGTGCGATACGCCGGGCCTTGAGAACCACCCGTTGCATCACTTCACTGCGGTGGATAATGTCATCAAACTCCGGGGCCACAGCAGGAAGTCCTGCCGCCAATCGTTCAAGAGTCTGGTCCGGCTTCCTGAGCAGATCGGGGATAAAATCGGCGGAGATGTCAAAGGGAACCGAGGCAGTGCGGACACCATGCTCCTTGGATGACTCGATCAATTCAGCAGGGAAACGGGTCTTGGCGAGCAGTATCCAGACCGCCGCCATGGCTGGGGTACCTGGACTCAGATGGAATACGAGGCCGGTATCAGGACCGTGCTCTTGTATCTTTTCGGAAATAGCCGCCGTGGCTGCCTGGTGGATCTCCCCAAAATGGGTCGGCCCGGAAAGCTGAATATGGTTGAGGGTGATTTGCGAAGCAGTCCTTTCCTTGAGCCAGAGGACATACTCTTCCGAGGCTTCTTTATCCCAGTTGTTAAGAAGCACCACCTCTGTGTATGATTTGGCCCCGACCGCCTGTGCAACCGGCCCCAGGCCAACATCCGTCACCCCGGAAGCAGCTCTAAGATCAGTTGCCCCTAACCAGCAAAATAAAAGTTGAGTCTCCATAGCCTCGTAAAGTTACAAGATTTCTTGCGAAGAGGCAAATTAATTTGTTGAATCAAGATGATAATACTCTAACTGTAATCATCCAAATA
>JAYEJK010000117.1:4152-15536 GCA_034660535.1 Thermodesulfobacteriota bacterium
GGAAGGTAAAGAAAGTCATTTCAAATGAAAAAATTACACAAAAGAGAAAAAAATAATTATACTAATAATAGAGATATTCCGAAATTTTTAGTATAGAGTTATATTCTGTTTCCCTTTATACTGAAAATCGAATAAACGAGGATGAACATGGCGCGGCCAATTGCTCCCACACCAGTTTTAGGTGCAAAAGATTCTGTAAAATTTATTAAATCAATACAGGTAAACCTTAAAAAGCCTGTAAAAGCCACACCTACGCCTAAAGCTGCCCAGGCTATTAAAACAATAATGGCTAATGCTGCACGTAAGCAGAAATAAGATAGAAAATGATTACTTCTCTTTGGTCAGAATTGAAAAAGAAGAAGATTTTAATCGGGAGGAACTAAAGAAATTTGATTGCGGAAATAGCGACTTGAACGATTTCTTTCGCAATGACGCATTTGCGTATAACAGCCAACTACTTGCTACAACATATTATTTCCAACCAAGAGTGGCCACTGAGGAGAATAATTATATCCCTGTGGCCTTTGTTGGTTTTTTGAATGACAGTATTGATATCACTCAGGATGAAAGGAAAAAAGAAAAGAAGGCTTTTTTCAAAATCCTACGGAAAATGTTTCCCTTTCCCAAATGGCGAAGTTCTTCTTGCCCAGCTGTCAAGATTGGTAGGTTAGTGCCTTAGTGGTTATTTTTTTGTTTTTTGTGGTAGAAAAATTCTGAAGTTATATGTGACGCCAGCGAAGTCACATGTTTTAAGGCACTTATACCCCTCAGGGGGGTACTGAAAATAGTCCAGGACCTTTAAAAATTCCAGTTTATCTGGGTCAGGAGAGATATGGAGGCCGGAATAAAATGAGAAAAAACGACCGAAAAAACGATGAACTACGGCCTGTTTCCATTGAACGGGGATTTCAGCCTCATGCCGATGGCTCTGTACTGATTGCCATGGGGGGCACGCATGTTTTATGTTCGGTTACTATTGAAAAATCCGTGCCGCCTTTCTTGAAAGATTCCGGCCATGGCTGGCTGACAGCAGAATACGGAATGCTGCCTTGCGCGACTCATTCCAGAATTCCACGGGAGTCAATTCAAGGGCGCCAGGGCAGAACATATGAGATTCAGCGGCTGATAGGCCGGTCTCTCCGGGCCATGGTCGACCTGTCCCTGCTCGGCGAAAATACATTACGCGTAGACTGCGACGTGATCAGGGCTGACGGCGGAACCCGAACCGCTGCCATTACAGGCGCAGCCCTTGCAATTCGCGATGCCGTCGGCCTAATGCATAAGAAAAAACTTATCGAAAATATGGTCCCTCTGACGCCGATTGCTGCTATAAGTGTAGGGCTTGTTAACGGAATTCCCATACTTGATCTCGATTATGAGGAAGATTCCGAAGCTCACGTTGACGCAAATTTCGTAATGACTGAAGACAATAGGATAATAGAAATCCAATGCACTGCCGAGGGAAGACCCTTTGGCAGGAATGATTTCGACGCTCTTTGGGAACTGGCTACAAAAGGTATTTCAGAGCTTATTCCTATGTGGCAGGAGGCGGAATGAAGAATCGTTCCCCGTTCCGGCTGCTTTGCACTTCATCCAAGTGCTCTGCCCGCCTGGGAGAAGTCGAGACCCTCCACGGCGCCTTCCGGACCCCTGTCTTCATGCCGGTCGGCACCCTGGCCACGGTCAAGGCCGTGACGCCTGAAAATCTTTCCGAGCTGGGCGCCGAGATAATCCTTGCAAACACCTACCACCTTTTCATTCGTCCAGGCCACAAATTGGTCAAACAACTTGGCGGGCTGCACCGCTTCATGAACTGGAATGGGCCGATTCTGACTGATAGTGGCGGATTTCAGATCTATAGTTTAAAGGAGCTTTCAAAAATCACCGAACAGGGCGCGGCCTTCAAGTCCCATCTCGACGGGGCGTCTCTTTTCTTAAGTCCTGAGGACGCGGTGGTTGTTCAGGAAACACTTGGATCAGACATCATGATGTGCCTGGACACATGCATCCCGTATCCGGCTACCCAAGAAGAAGTTATCAATGCGACGAAACTCACCGGGCGATGGGCAAGACGCTCCCGCGCCGCCCGGAATGAGACAGGGCAGCTCCTGTTCGGCATCGTCCAGGGAGGGATGTATCCTCATATCAGGGCACAGGCAGTGGATGAACTGGTTGAAATCGGTTTTGACGGGTACGCCCTTGGCGGACTGAGCGTGGGGGAACCAAATGAATTGATGATGGAGATAATCGGCGAAACCGCGCCCCTGCTTCCCCAGGATTTTCCAATTTACCTGATGGGAGTGGGAACACCGGAAGACCTTGTAGAAGGAGTATACCGGGGAGTGGACATGTTCGACTGCGTGATGCCCACCAGGAATGCCAGAAACGGCATGCTTTTCACATCAACAGGCAAAGTGGTCATTAAAAACGCCAGATATTTCGACGACCCGAAACCAGTGGATGAATCCTGTGACTGCTACACATGCAGGAATTACTCCCGCGCCTATTTAAGACATCTCTATATGGCAAGGGAAATCCTCTCTTCCCACTTAAACACCATCCATAATCTGCACTATTTCGTAAACCTTATGAACGGCATGAGAACAGCCATAAAAGAGGACCACTTCAAAGAATTCAGAAAAGATTTTTATTCGCTGAGAAATTAAGGGAAATAATCGCCATCCTATTGATCTTTACACCTGTATACTTCTATAACCTTGACAGCCTCTCTGATTTCTTGAGATGTCACGTTTTCATCCATAGTGTCGAACGATTTTAAGGCCGTATTAATGGCTGTCCGCATCTCATGAATTTCGGCCTCAAGCAATTTCAATTCCTCGTCAGCACCTTTATCGGCAGCCTCTTTGGCCATTAGCAGATCTTCACCCTCTATGACCATCTTCTGGTAGTCTCGGATATTTTCCAGTTTTTCGATGAGCAAGGACATGTCAAAGGGTTTCTCGATATAGTCGCGGGCGCCGTGCTGAAGGGCATCGATGGCACTGTCCATTGATGCGGCCCCAGTCACGATGATGGCTTCCGTGGTCATGCTGCTTTCCTGGGTGTGCTTCAGTACGTCAAGGCCGGAAAGGCCGGGCATTACAATATCCGTGATAATGACTTCATAGTAGTGTTGTTCAATTTCACGGATGGCATCCTCTCCTGAACTTAGGGCTCAAGTAAAAATAAGTTGGACAATATTGCGCTCAGATTTAG
This sequence comes from Thermodesulfobacteriota bacterium, assembly GCA_034660535.1. Classification (GTDB taxonomy): domain Bacteria; phylum Desulfobacterota; class Desulfobulbia; order Desulfobulbales; family DAOVYS01; genus DAOVYS01. Next base: position 7,369 of record JAYEJK010000117.1, read on the forward strand.
GGTCTGGAAAGAAATAACTTGGGTAATTCCGATCCGAAATGTGTTGCAGATTTAGTCGGTTTGATATTCACGAAACCGCAAGCGTAGCAGGGCTACGGTGAGGATTTCGGGGATGTCAAACCGGCTAAAGGTGTGATACAGTTCGGAAACGGAAAATCCAAGTTATTTCTTTCCAGACCCTATGCACGGGAACCGCTGCTTTCAGGCTGTCGAATTCCGGTTTCCTGATAAACCCAAGCACTCAGAGCCGCAAGGTTTTCAAAGTGTGGCGTTACAACAAATTTTCATGATCCACCTTTATACATCTGTCCATTATCACAGTCAGGCCGGCACTCCCGGCCCTTGCCGCAGCCTCTTCATTCACGATGCCGCTCTGCATCCAGACAACCGACGCTTTTATCCTGATGGCATCATCGACAATCGGCATGACGTCCTCAGGCCTTCGAAAGATATTGACCACCTCGACAGGGTCTGGAATAGATATCAGGTTCGGATAGCACTTTTGGCCGAGTATCTCAGTCTGTCCGGGATTCACTGGTATAATTGTGTATCCCGCTTCAAGCATGTAAGCGGCAACCTCGTTGCTTGGCCTTACAGTTTTAGGCGAAAGACCCACTACGGCAATAGTCCTGCAATTTTTCAATATGTCAGTTATATCCGTGTCCGATAATGACATCATGGCTGATACTCCCGTTTAGGAACAGGTCGAAAATAAATTAACCAAAATTCCATCTCATCTTCAGGCCATCTTCGGCCGGCTCTCAATCACAAAATCCTCAACGTAGCCCTGCTACGCCTGCGGTTTTGTTCAGTCGAGCCGACCAAATCTAACCTAAATTTGAGCGTAATTTTGGTTAATTTATTTCCTCTCTGTTCTTTAGCATCCGGACAACCCAGAAAAAAACTTTAGCAAAATCGACCTGTTCTACATAAAAACAACGTCGAATGTAGGTCGGGTTAGGCCGATAGGCCGTAACCCGAGGATTTCAACTTTTTATCAATCTGCAGCAATATCTTGTTGACATTATAATCAATATGTCCCACATATAACAAAATAAAAATGCGGCATGATTTCTACGTAAACGTTCACCAGTGGTAAAAAGAGATTGAAAAGACTTTGTCACGTAAGCTTTTACCTTTCTACAAACTTCCAGTCAAGCATCTATGACAGCCGCAACCACATATTGCGTAAGCTTTCACAGGCGCCGCATCCGGAGTCTCGCAGGCTCGCTTACCTGCACGTGATCAGGGCAACCAGCATAGGTGGGCTATAGCTGATTGCCCTGATCACGTGCAGCTACAGCACCTGTGAAAGCTTACAAGGTAAAAGGTTTGCGATCCGGCAGGGCTTTTGCTACCCCGTGATCGGTTACCATATTGCGATAAATTCAAAAGCGACAAAAAGTAAGTGCCCTCCCGAATTATTACATCTTATTTGAATTCCATAAATACCACAAATTTTGGCCCAAGGAATTGCCTGAATACCAACCACGGATAAACACTGATGTGTCAAATTAATGTACTCCTTGAAAAGGACAACCGGCAGGAAATGATAATGGAACAAGTGACCAGACTTGAAGTGTTCCCTGAAAGCATTCGTGTTACCTCACTTTTTGAAGAACCAAAACTGGTCCCTGATGTTAAAATCCGAGAGATCGACTTCCTGGACGGGAATGTAACCCTTGTACCTGTGCGTGACAGAAATGAGTGAAATGATAACCAAAACAGAACTGGAAAAACTGTGCGTGTTGCTGCCCCATTGGATTGAGCATAATCACAACCATTCGTCCGAGTATAAAAAATGGGCTGATTTTGCCAGAAAAAACGGACTGCAAGAGACAGCGTCTTTTATAGAAAAAGCGATTAAGTGTGTGGATGAGGCTGACAACGCACTTGCTCTGGCGTTGGGAAAAATCAACAGGGACTTTCCTGAGGCACTTACTTTCGAATCCTACGACTAGGACTCGCTCAAAATAACTTCATATTTTTATTTTACAGATCGCTAAGCAAACGCGTAATTTCCATGAAACGGTTGACGTGGTATTCGGCAGGGAGGTCCGGGTTTTTAAAGGCGATCAACCGCATTCCGATAGTGGCGGTATGTTCCCGATCAACCATCGAATCCCCTATATATATTGCATCTTCAACTGAAAGACCGAAGAAATCAAGTATCTGATGCAATGCCTCAGGATGAGGCTTTGGCCGGTCTACATCCAGGGCAGTAACGATCTTTTCAAAATGTCGTTTGAGATCAAACATCTCTAATACTGCCGGCATGGTGGTTGTCCGATTAGTGCTGATGGCTGTCCTGTAATCAGGCCTTAAGAACTCAAGGAATTCAATCAGATCCGGTTCCATGATCATATACTGAAGAAAAGGTGTATAATCAATAGCCGCCCGGTACTCCTCCACCTTCTCAATATCCTCTGGATAATGTTTGAAAATGTGAGTAACTGAATCAGTCACATGATGAATGTGGACATAATCCACTTCTTCCTCAGTCATTGAAGGGTGGCCGAATTTTTCAAGTAAGTGATTGTAGTACCGCCTGTTCGCATTCCGAGAATCAAACATGACCCCATCGCAATCAAAGATAACGAGATTAAGCTTTGACATATCTTAATGATCCTCTCAATAACTCGCCTGAATTTTAATGCATTTGTAAAAAATACTTTTGCATTACTATAACCCAAATCGTATACGTTCACCAGAGGTATAAATAGTTGAAAATAATAACAGGATACGAGTAAATGAAATTACAATCTTCCTTTAAAGCCTATACTTACGGCCAGGACAAAGCGGCTTCACCTGACACGGTAATAGAAAAAGCCGCATCAAGCCTTGAGAATGCAAAAATAGAAATTCTTCAACGTGTGTCCAGGATCGATGATCTCGACAGGCTCGACATCCCCGCATTCATCTGCAAATCCGGTGAAGAATTCGGCGGAAAAATGGGGCTCACTGATTCGTTCGGAAAAGGCGCGACCATAAAACAGGCCAATGCAAGTGCGCTTATGGAACATGTTGAGAGATTGAGCTGCCTGAGTTTCGTCAATACCAGCAACAATTTTAAAATAGCTTCACATGCCCAGGTAAAGGGCAGGGCATGTGAGCTTGCGCAGCTGATCTTGCCGTTTCAGAACATATCCTACAGGAACGACCCCGACATCATAAGCGACCTCAAACAGGTCCCCCTATGCTGGACTGATTCGTTTTCGCTTACAAAGAACAGGGAGATCCTTCATCCGGTCAGGTGGTTTTATTACATGTACGGGACAACCGGTTTTGCTGCAGGCAATACCATGGAAGAGGCTATTCTCCAGGGGCTTTGCGAGGTAGTGGAACGTCATTGTATATCATCCGTGGTGCTCGGACAGATGGAAACACCATATATAGCTCCTGATTCCATTAAAAATAAAATCGCAAAAAACCTGATTGCCAAATTCCAAAAAGCAGGCATTGAACTGTTTATAAGAGATTTTTCATTAGGCATTGGTATACCGACCATACAGGTACTTGCTTATGACAGCGAAGCATCTCTTGGAACAATACGAATCTACAATGCGGCTGGAACACATATGAACAGCAACAATGCCCTGATCAGGGCATTGACCGAAGTTGCCCTGAACAGGGCCCAGGTTTTGTTTGTGGAAGGTGTTGAAAAAAAACAAGGCGGGCCGACATATTGTTATCCGTCTTTTAAAAACCTTGACGAGGCTCCATATCTTACTGACAAAACTGAAGAAATTGCTTTTAACAGCCTCCCCACCTATTCAAACAAAGACTTTAAAAAGGAAATTGAAAAAGCGGTCGCAATCCTTTCTGATCATGACTTTGAAGTCATGGTAACGGATGTAACTCATCCTGTCCTCAAGATACCCTCTGTGATCGTGTCCATACCGGGGACTCGCCTTAACAGACCGACAACCAAAATAAATCCCTATTTTTTAATGGGGCGGGGTTGCATGGGGATCAACAGGTATAAAGAGGCGGTTAAATGCCTTGAAAAGGCTCTGAAATTGAATCCAGGGGAACGAAACAACCCCAAAATGCTTGCCCGTATGGGTCTGTGTTATAAAAAAATCAAGGGTTATAAGAAAGCAGCCGATTATTTCCAGAATGCCATTGAACTTGACCCCAGGCTGATTCACGCAAAAGAACTTTTCAAGGATCTCACCTTTGTCCTTAAGAAAATATCGTAATCGTTCTCAGGCGCTCCATATGGGCGCTAGCAGTTCGGCTCACTATATAGGTAATATGTGAGACGGGCTGATCGCGTTCAGATGGAGGGCCTGTGAACGATTAATTCGTAACTGGATTCAACTATGCGAATAACTACGGATTATCTTGTGATCGGAAGCGGCATCTCAGGACTTTTTTTTGCCATCAAGGCCGCAGCCATGGGCAGTGTCACCATTATTACCAAAAAGGCCCGGCTTGATACCGCAACAAATCTCGCTCAGGGCGGAATCGCGGCAGTGCTGTCCGCCGAGGACTCATTTGAATCGCATATCTTAGACACTCTGACTTCAGGAGCCGGTCTGTGCAAGGAAAAAGTGGTCCGTATGGTCATTGAGGCCGGGCCAAAACGAATCCGGGAACTTATTGAGCTTGGCGTGCACTTCACAACAAACCGGGAAGACCCGTCAAAACTTGACCTTGGCAAAGAAGGCGGCCACTCGTCACGGCGCATTGCGCACGCGTTTGATCTCACAGGCCATGAAATAGAACAGGCCCTGTCGGACGCTGCTGCAAAAAATCCTGCTATCACGATCCTTGAAAACCACATGGCCATTGACCTGCTTGTCGGATCAAAAATCGGTGTGACAATGGAAAAAGACGGCCCTTTCACAGACTGCTGCCTGGGGGCCTATGTGCTCAACCGTGAAACAGGGGAGATCTCTACATACCAGGCCGGTACAACTCTTCTCTGTACCGGCGGCACAGGCAAGGTATATCTTTTCACGACAAATCCGGATATAGCTACGGGTGACGGTATCGCAATGGCCTATCGGGCAGGCGCCCGAGTGGCAAATCTTGAATTTGTCCAATTTCATCCTACATGCCTTTACCACCACAGGGCTAAAAATTTTCTCATTTCAGAGGCGGTTCGCGGAGAGGGAGGGAGGCTGACCGATGAGGCCGGCCATGCCTTTATGCACAAATACGACCCACGCGGTGATCTCGCCACCAGGGACATGGTTGCCAGGGCTATAGACTCTGAAATGAAAACCAAAGGCCAGGACTGCGTATTCCTGGACATCACCCACCGAAAAGCTGAATTTGTAAAAAACCGCTTTCCCAACATATACAAGACATGCCTCTCTTACGGAATTGATATTACCAGAGAACCAATCCCGGTGGTGCCTGCGGCCCACTACATGTGCGGAGGCGTTTTAACGGATACAAGCGGACGGACCAATATAAAAAATCTTTATGCCTTTGGTGAAACCGCATGCACAGGTCTGCACGGGGCTAACCGACTGGCCAGCAATTCCCTTCTGGAGGCAGTCGTGTTTGCCTGCCAGGTGTTTCTGCAATGCCGGGCGGAGCGGAATTCCATGAACGTCCGGGAGTCCCCAATGATACCGGAATGGTCGACCGGCCATGCCACAAAAATTGAGGAATATGTGCTTATCACCCATAATTGGGACCAGATACGCCGTCTCATGTGGAACTACGTTGGTATTGTACAATCGAAAAAAAGGTTACAACTTGTCCGGAAACGTCTGGCCCCCATATTAAACGAGGTGGACCAACATTTTAATGATTACCTGCTCACGCCTGATCTGGTTGAACTGCGGAACATCGCCATTGTGGCGGATCTCATTGTGAAGCATGCCCTTGCCAGAAAGGAATCAAGAGGACTTCATTATATAATCGACTACCCCTCCCTTGATGACACAAACTGGAAAAAAGACACCGTCAGCTCACGTAGCGAACCAACAAACTACTGAAGGGTAATCGTTCACAGGCCCTCCATCTGAACGCGATCAGCCCGGCATATTACTTATATTGTGAGCCGAACTGCTAGCGCCCATATGGAGCGCCTGAGAACGATTACATTCTTTAGGAGCCTGCAAAATGTGGGGCCTCTCTGAACGGTTACACTGAAGGGTGTGGCCTGCTCAACAAAAAAATCCGTTTCTGACGACTTGACAAAGCAAAACTTCAATGGTATGTATGACTGTCTTAAATCTAAGGACAGAAAAAAAAGGTTCTAACAGGCATGTATTATCGTGCCGACATCTGTGAAGGCGGCACGATACTGCCGGTTGGTTCTTTCTTGTACTTTGAATTTTTTTAGTTAATTGGTCAAATTATTTGCGTGAAAAAAGTTAAAAGGAGGTTTTGAGATGGCAACAGTTGATCATAATGGAGTAACATACGATGTAGATGAGGACGGTTTCCTGTCAGGTGGTCTGGATTCATGGGATGAGAACTGGGTAGGCTATGTCCAGACTGTTGAAGGTATTCCTGAGGTAACTGATGAGCATCAGGCGCTTATCGACACCCTGCAAGACTACTATAGAAAGAACGGAATCGCTCCGATGGTTCGTATTCTCTCCAAAACCACCGGTTTCAAGCTGAAAAAAATATACGAGCTTTTCCCCTCAGGACCAGGTAAGGGAGCATGTAAAATGGCCGGTTTGCCTAAGCCGACAGGTTGTGTGTAACCAATCTGTGGTTTTAACGCTGTTTACTGCAGCTTGATCTGTTGAAAAAAAATGGGTGGATGTCATAAGACATTCACCCATTTTTTTTATCCTTATATCCTTATTAAAGCGACTTTTTACAACGCCGTCAAAAATGCCTTCAGCGCAGTTTCATGAATCGCTTCTATTTTTACTTTGTATTCAGCAGGAGAAATCCCGGCGCCTTTGATCCCACCCCTCAGGTTTATTTCTGCAAGATAGGTCTCATTGTACTCAGTCACCATGAGATCGATATGAGCATACGGAAATCCTGCCCGCTCTATTATTTCACGACATAAGGACATCTGCTTCCGAGACAGGTCACAGCGCTTACTCTCGCCGCCGAAATGCAGGTTATTTCGAAAATTATACGGATTTTTCCGTCTGTATGCCTCTACGTAATCGCCAAGCAGTACCACCCTGATATCACTACCGCCGGGACAAAACGGCTGGACCACAAATGGAAAGGGTAATACACCCAGAGATGCCTGGGAATAGACATCTTCAACCGAATGCCAGAGGTGAATACCCATTCCGGCATTGCTGCGGTCCTTTTTAGTGACGACTCGGGATATCCCTGATCCCCCGTAATGATTTAAAACCTGAAGCAGATCATGTATATCATGAACAGCCTTGGTATGGGGCAGCATGAATGACGAAAAGAGGAGAGCCTGAAACGTCTTTGAACGGCTGGCCAGTTGGGCGCGGGCAGAAGGAAAAATCTTCACGCCCCTTTCAACCAGGTCAAGGAGAAGGGCCTCTTCCGAGGGTCTCACGCGAATTCGGCCTATTATAATATCTCCATTGGAAAGAGAGTCATATTGGGCGCGCAGGGAACTATTATCCCTGATGATTCGGCGGGATTGATTCAAAAAAGCATTTCCAGGAAACGTTGGTAAAACTGAGAGAGATCAGCGTTGCACTCACCGCAGAATAATTTTATCTCACCAAGGACCTGTGACTCGTCTCCGGCCTGGGAAAAACTTCCATCGGAATTCTGCGTATACTGCGTTGTAATAATAACCCCGTCAGCAACCTCGAAAAAATCAGAGTCATTGCCGCAATCAGGGCAGACTATTCGCATGCCCGCCTCGTGGACATGCCCGTTTGTAAAACTCATTTTCACTTCCATTTAGTCTCCCCGAAGTTCGTTGGGTTGACGTTAAGGGTCTGGAAAGAAATAACTTGGGTAATTCCGATCCGAAATGTGTTGCAGATTTAGTCGGTTTGATATTCACGAAACCGCAAGCGTAGCAGGGCTACGGTGAGGATTTCGGGGATGTCAAACCGGCTAAAAGTGTGATACAGTTCGGAAACGGAAAATCCAAGTTATTTCTTTCCAGACCCTAAGGGCTCAAGTAAAAATAAGTTGGACAATATTGCGCTCAGATTTAGGTCGGATTGGGCCGATTGTGAGGTTACAAAACCGCAGGACTAGCAGCGCTAATTTGAGGATTTTGTAACCTCACAATC
>JAYEJK010000118.1:0-4103 GCA_034660535.1 Thermodesulfobacteriota bacterium
GGGGGTACTGAACAGAGTCCAGGACCTTTAAAAATTTCCAGTTTATCTGGGTTAGTAATATAAGATAGGGGAAACTGATGAAGGCTGAATTTATCAATCCTTTTCTTTCCGCGGCAACAAATGTGCTGGAGACCATGGCTCAGACAAAGGTCAAGGCGCTTAAGCCCAGGTTAAAGGATGAGCCGGTCACATATGGTGAGGTGACCGGGATTATCGGTATGGCCTCGGACAAGATTGAGGGCACGATGGTGATCAGCTTTGAGAAAGACTGCATCCTGAAGATTGTCGGCAATATGCTTTATGAGCCGCCCAAGTCGGAAATCGATCATGAGATAGTTGATGCGGTTGGTGAGTTGACAAATATGATCTGCGGCGGCGCCAAGGCTGAACTGGCCAAACTGAATCAGAAATTCGATCTGGCAACCCCGACCATGGTTGTGGGAACCGGAGTCACGATTACCGTATTTTCCGATGCGCCCACCTTAATTATTCCATTTGACACTGATAATGGCAGATTCGTCATCGAGGCGAACCTGATGGAAAGATAGTAAAACCGTTCAGGGTTCAGGGTTAAACTCGTTGCAATTTTTTTTGCCATTGATTTCACCAGGCAAGCATCATGAGTCTGACAACCTCTGAGCTTTTAAACCTCTGAACCCTGAACCTAAAAAAGGGCCGTTCTCATTGAGAGCGGCCCTTTTTTTATCCGGATGGATAAGTTATCAAATTGATTTAGAGATTTTCAGTCTTGCTATTGCTCTTTGCAGAGCCCCCTCGGCCCTTATAAGATCAATGCCTTCCTTTTTTTGCTGTGCTTCGGCAATACGTTTTTCAGCCCTTTCTTTTGAGCGCATTGCACGTTTTACATCAATCTCTTTTCCGGCTTCTGCCGATTCAGCTAAAAAAGTGATTTTATTGTCGGAGACCTCGCAGAATCCTCCGTTAACCATCAGATTCTCTTCCTTGCCTCCCTGTTTATACGTCAGCACTCCGGTCTTTATGGTACTCAGGAATGCGGCATGGTTGGCAAGCACTCCGAATTCACCGAGATAACCTGGGGCCATCACGATATCAACGTCCTCGCTTACCACGGCACCGGTCGGAGTGACCACTTCCAGTCTTATTGTCTCAGCCATTGGTGTTCCTCCGCCTGACTATTTCTTAGCCGCATTCTCAATTGCCTCTTCAATATTACCACACATGTAGAACGCGCCCTCGGGCAGTTCATCATGTTTACCGTCAAGAATCTCTCCAAAGCCTCTTACCGTATCTTCACACTTGCAGTATTTGCCTGGTTTTCCGGTAAATACCTCAGCTACATGGAAAGGCTGGGACAGGAATCTCTGGACCTTCCTGGCGCGGGTAACCGTGACCTGATCCTCTTCGGAAAGCTCGTCCATACCAAGAATTGCGATGATATCCTGCAGGTCTTTGTATTTCTGCAGTGTAGTCTGTACAAGACGTGCAACCCTGTAATGCTCCTCTCCCACTACAACAGGATCAAGGATTCGAGAGGTCGAATCAAGCGGATCAACAGCCGGGTATATTCCAAGCTCTGTAATCTGGCGGGAAAGAACAACCGTACCGTCAAGATGGGCAAATGTCGTGGCAGGCGCCGGGTCGGTCAAGTCATCCGCAGGTACATATACGCACTGTACAGCAGTGATCGAACCCTTTGTTGTGGATGTAATCCTTTCCTGCAACGCGCCAAGGTCGGTACCCAGTGTCGGCTGATAACCAACAGCGGACGGGATACGGCCGAGAAGCGCGGAAACCTCGGAACCGGCCTGCGTAAAACGGAATATATTATCAATGAATAAAAGCACGTCCTGGCCTTCTTCATCCCTGAAATACTCAGCAGCGCTCAAACCCGTCAGTCCGACACGGGCGCGCGCTCCCGGAGGCTCGGTCATCTGTCCGTAAACCAGAGCCGCTTTTGGAAGAACGCCGGATTCTTTCATTTCCATATAAAGGTCATTACCCTCACGTGTGCGCTCACCAACGCCGCAGAAGACCGAGATGCCGCCGTGCTGCATGGCGATGTTGTTGACCATCTCCATCATAACAACGGTTTTACCGCAACCGGCGCCGCCGAACAGCCCCATTTTGCCGCCGCGTGGAAACGGTACCAGAAGATCGATGACCTTGATACCGGTTTCAAGAACATGAACCTCGGTGTCTTGTTCCGTGAATGCGGGTGCCAGTTTATGAATCGGGCGATACTCTTTCGAGTCAATCGGTCCCATGCCGTCCACGGGCCGTCCGACAACGTTCATGATCCGGCCCAGGGCTCCCGGTCCGACCGGCAGCGTAATCGGTCTTCCTGTGTCTTTTCCTTCCTGTCCGCGGACAAGACCATCGGTCTGATCCATGGCAACACAACGGCATACATTATCACCGAGATGCTGGGCCACTTCGACTACCAGATTGTCTGCCACATCGCTGATACCGGGGTTTGAAAGCAATACGGAGTTCATGATTGCCGGCAGCTCACCCGGTTTAAACTCCAAGTCCACTACCGGCCCAATAACCTGAACTATCTTACCAATTGTTCCTGATGTTTGTTGTGCACTCATTTGGCAACAAGCCTCCTCAGCATCAAAAAATTACATTTTTTATTGATCAGGCACAACCGGTTTTTTGATGCTGATCCGGCTTTGGCCCGAATATTATTTCAACTATCCTTTAAGGGCCTCGGCGCCGCCGACAATATCCATCAGATCGGCTGTAATGGCTGACTGCCGGGCCTTATTATAAACAAGAGTCAGATCTTTGATCATGTCGGTACATGCAGTTGTCGCATTATCCATTGCCGTCATACGCGCAGCCTGCTCACTTGCTCCAGCCTCAAGCATTGCGTGGTATACCTTCACATTAAGATACAGCGGCAGTAATACCTCCATGATCTCATTGGGTGTCGGTTCATAGATGTAGTCATGTCCCGCAGCGCCTTCAGCAGCCTCCTGCTCCTCTTCAGCTACAGGCTGAATCGGCAGCAGAGATTCGGATACAGGTTTCTGAACACCGACACTTACAAAACTTCCGTAAATGATCCGTACCTCGTCGGACTCGCCTGCCAGGAAATTCGTGGCAACCTCTTGAGCGATCTGCCGGGCATTGAACATCTGGAAAGCACCCATGATATCTAGGTAGGATTCTCTAACCAACCCGGTTTTCTTGAAATACCGTGCGCCTTTTTTCCCGCAGCATACCAGCGTGACCTTTTTGCCTTCACCTTCCAGCTTGGCAATTAATTTTTCGGTCACCTTGAATACGTTGGAGTTAAAACTTCCGCACAGCCCTCTGTCCGACGTAATTATAAGAAGATCAACAGTCTGAATATCAGGTCTTACAGCCATAAGCGGGAACTGTTCGGGGTCCATGCCGCCGGACATGTTGGACATGGCATCACCGAATTTCCCTGTATATGGACGAAAGTCTTCCATCTTCTGCTGGGCGCCCCGCAGTTTGGCCGAGGCTACCATATTCATGGCCTTTGTGATCTGCTTGGTCTTCCCGATACCAACAATTTGCGTTTTAACATCTTTCAGACTTGCCATGTCGTAATATGCTCCCTCTTTATTATAGACCCTTGCTTCCCTTGAAATTGTTGGTAAACTCGGTCAGGGTTTTTTGTATCTTTGCGTCCAGAGCATCGTCGATTGCCAGTTTTTCCTTCAGCGTATCGAAAATGTCAGGTGCATTCGCCGCAACGTACGTATACAGCTCTTTCTCATATTCGCCAAGTGTATTGACCGGCAATTCATCGAGAAATCCTTTGGTTCCGGCATAAATAATTGTAACCTGTTTTTCCATGGGCAGCGGCTGGTACTGCGGCTGCTTCAGAATCTCGACAAGACGTTCGCCGCGTGTAAGCTGGGCCTGCGTTGCTGCATCAAGGTCGGAACCAAACCCTGCAAAGGCTGCCAGTTCGCGATATTGTGCAAGGTCAAGACGCAGAGTGCCGGCAACCTGTTTCATTGCCTTTACCTGGGCTGCGCCGCCGACCCTGGATACTGAAAGACCTACGTTGATTGCCGGCCGAACGCCTGCAAAAAAGAGATTAGGCTCCAGGAAAACCTGGCCGTCGGTAATGGAAATAA
>JAYEJK010000119.1:0-4061 GCA_034660535.1 Thermodesulfobacteriota bacterium
AATAAACGGCTCTGCTGATCCATGTGTAATTTTATCCTCGCTTTTATAACATACCCTGCCGCAGGCCTCTATCCTGACAGCCAAACCCTGTTTATCAAGATCTTCCAATATTTTAAAAGAAGGGGGAATGATTATCATGATCGTCTCTTTTTCTGAACAACATTCTCTTTTTTCCGGATGAACATCGATTGGACACCCACTCACCATAATTTCCTGAATATTAAAAATCAACACATGTTTTACTTATGGTGAACGTTTACCAAAAAACTGTGTATCTGAACCGCAAGTTCGTGACCTATTCCGTTTACAGATACCAATTCATCTATAGATGCCTGCTCTATTTTTTTTAGACTGCCCAAAGATTTTAAAAGAGCGTTTTTTCTGGCCGGACCCACACCTGGAATTAAATCCAGTTTTGACTTCATGACCTGTTTTCTTCGAAGTCTCCTGTGAAACGTGATGCCGTAGCGGTGAGACTCATCTCTAATCCGCATGAGAAAAAGCAGAACCGGGTCATAATTTTTTAACAATATTGGATTTTTCCGGCCCGGTCTGTACAATTTCTCACCCACTCCGGCGCCCTCTTTTGCAATGGCGGCTACGTCAAGCTTTCCAACGAATCCCATTTCTGAAAAAACGCTTAACGCCGTGTTAAGCTGGCCTTTACCGCCATCCACCATCAGAAGATCAGGGAATGTTTTTTCTTCCAGAGCCCTTTTGAACCTGCGAGCAAGAACCTCATACATCATGGCATAATCGTCCGGGCCGGAAACCGACCTGATCCTGTAATGACGATAATTTTTCTTATCCTCCTTACCATCACTGAAACTGACCAGAGAACCAACCGCGGCATCCCCACCGATATTGGAAATATCAAGACATTCGATCCAGAAAGGCTCCCGGGCAAGTTTAAGCTGTTTTTTGACAGCTCTGGAAAGCGCTTTCCAGGATTCGGCCTTTTTCTCTCTTTCCTCAAGGAGCTGGCCTGCATTGATCTCTGCCATGCGAATGAGTTTCAGCCCAAGACCCCGCTCGGGAAATCTCAGAGATACCCTGCTTCCTTTAAGATCACACAACCATTCCGAGACCAGGTCTTTCCCTGAAATGATTTGGGAAACGAGAACTTCATGGGGCACGTAGTTCTCGTTTCCGTAATAACGTTCCACTACCTGTGCGAGAATTTCTGAATCCTCTCCCACAGGATCCGGGAAAAAAAATGATCGCTGTCCGCTGACAATACCGTTTCGCACAAAAAGTACAAAAACCGAAACAGCAGTTCCTTTTTTGAAAAATCCGAATGCATCCTGATCTTTAAAATGGGGGGCTACCATGGACTGTTTTTCAAGAGTGTCCCGGATTGCCTTAATCCGGTCCCTTAAAAGCGCGGCCTCTTCAAAATTAAGGTCATCCGAGGCCTTTTTCATCCCGGATTCAAGTTCCCGGATCAGTTCCCTATTTCGCCCCTCAAGCGCCATGAGAACACCTTTTACTCTGTCCAGATATTTTCTCCTGTCAGCTCTGCCGGTACATGGGGCGGGACAGCGGTCCATCTGGAAATTAAGGCATGGCCGCTTCCTCTGTCTGATGTTTTTCCCCTTGCATTGTCTCAAAGGGAATAGGGTATTTAAGTAATTTAAGGTCTCCTTCATGGCTGAAGATGAAGAATAGGGGCCAAAATATCTGGACCCGTCCCTGACCCTGCGGCGGCTCATTAACACACGGGGCCACTCTTCTTTCACAGTGACCTTGATGCTTGGATAATTCTTGTCATCTCTGAGAGTTATGTTGTATCTGGGGCTATGCCGCTTGATCAATGAAGCCTCAAGAATCAGGGCCTCTTTTTCCGTGCCGGTCAGAATCGTCTCAATTCGTGACACCTTTTTGAGCATAACAACGGTCTTTCCGGACCGTTGCACGTCAGAACGCGAGTACGAGGCAAGCCGTTTTCTCAAATCCCCGGCCTTGCCGACATACAACGTCCGGCCGGCATCATCCTTCATAATATAGACCCCGGATTGATGCGGAACTGAACTGAGAAATTCAGAAGTAATCGGGTAGTTTTTCATTAAATGTCATAGTTTCCGGGTTCCGGGTTCAAAGGTTTATTAATGAAAATGCATATTCAGAGCGCCGGACAGGAATAAAATGGTAAGGGCTCGCTCAAAAATAACTTCACATTTTCAGGCGAGCATTAAGGATCAACCGACAGGTTGAGATGAGTTGCGAGTCGCATTTGGGGGGTTGCCGACAACCTGGCGGAAGGCATATATTTATCAGCTTTACAGCTTCAGCCACTTCTCCGCCTTGTGCATTGCCGGCTTTACCATTGAGGACAACAATGAACGGCGCACAGATACTTTCGGCATGTGTGTCGGAGTGCAGGTGGATAGCAGCAGTGAAATGTCCTTCCTGCTTCCCAGATAGTAGACGTTCGGCCCAATATTTACTCCCCTTGAGACCAGTGGCCTGGCCCCCATCCTGATATAACGACTTACGCTGGAATCAGGGTCCTCCGTGTCTCCAAAAAATCTTGCCCCACTTGGACACGTTTCTACGCAGACCGGTTCCATTCCCTGTTCCACCCTTTCGATACAAAAGGAACATTTATCAGCCCTGGGTTTTTCCATTTGATTATTCATGTAACGGGCATGATATGGGCAGGCATCGACACAGGCCCCGCATCCTATGCACCGTTCGCCGTCTATCCTGACAATCCCGTTAATCGGGTCTTTCCATGTTGCGGCCACAAGCATCTTTCTTTCACTCCCGGTCGCAGGGTCGGAATATGATTTCTCGGCCAAGGGCGCCGGGCAGACATTTACGCAGGCCGGCTGCTCGCAATGATTGCAGTGACCGGGATAAAAGGTAAACGCAATTCCTCGCCTGGTTTTAGCAGGCCCCAGTGTTTTTACCCAGCTCCGGTTCGAATCATCAGGAACATTGTATTCCGCCTTACATCCCACAACACAGGAGTGACACCCCATGCACCTGCCTAAATCTATTACCATTGCATATCGGGCCAATTTCTCGCCTCTTAAGGGTCTGTTTTTAAAAAACGCTACAACTCGTTAAGCACACAGGCAATCAGACTTTCAAAGGCTGTGCTCGCCGCTTCGGCGCTTTTACTAACTTCTTCAATAAACACCGGTTTTGGATTATCAAGATCATTCATGTTTGTAATTACGGAAATACCCAGGACCTTGAGGCCGGCATGTCTTGCAACAATCACCTCAGGGACTGTGGACATTCCCACAGAGTCGGCGCCCGAGTTTTTAATCAAGCGCAATTCCGCTGGAGTCTCCAGGCTGGGTCCAGGAAGAGCCGCATAGACTCCTGTCTTTACGTTGTCAAGTTTGAGCCTCGCAGCGCATTCAAGGGCCGTGGCAATGAGTTTGCCATCGTATGTCTCTGACATGTCGGGAAATCTTGGTCCCCAATGATCGTTATTCGGACCCTTAAGCGGATTCTCTCCCATAAAATTCAGATGATCGGAAATGATCATGAACGTTCCGGTTGTAAAATCAGGATTAAGTCCGCCCGAGGCATTTGTGACTATCATTGTCTCAGCCCCCAGCAGTGAGAGAACCCTGACCGGAATCGTTATCTCCTTCATGGAATAACCTTCATAATAATGAAATCTGCCTTGAAGCGCTGCTACACTCACTCCGGAAAGACGTCCCAGAATAAGATTACCGGCATGCCCGATCATCGTGGATCCAGGAAAACCGGGGATATCCTCATAAGGAATTAAGAACGGGACCTCGATTTTTTCCGCCAGAGCCCCCAATCCTGTACCAAGTACCAGAATGACCTGGGGAATTTCCCTGATCCTACCGCGAAGAATTCCAAGCGCCTCCTCCACCTTCTGTCTATGAATCTCAGTTTCATTCATGTTGTTTTTCTAACTTTACCTATCATCCTTAGGGCTCAAGTAAAAAATAACTTGTACATCTTCCATCTCATCTTCAGGCCGTTTTGGGCCGATTGTGAGGTTACAAAATCCTCAAATTAGCGCTGCTAGTCCTGCGGTTTTGTAACCTCACAATCGGCCCAATCCGACC
>JAYEJK010000120.1:0-15294 GCA_034660535.1 Thermodesulfobacteriota bacterium
TAACTTGTTCCAGGCGACTTCGTCGCCGGGAATCGCGGCGCTGACTTCGTCGCGATTCGGCTCCCAAAATATACTAACCCAGATAAACTGGAAATTTTTAAAGGTCCTGGATAAGTACCTTAACAGTCGCGTGTAACTATTTAAAAATATTTCACCCTTTTGATTTCTTGCCACAAAAAACAAGAAAATTACCACTAAGGTACTAATGAGTAGTGTGAAAAACTTAGATCAAACTTTTAAGTTGACGAGTGACGTAATGCGTCATATAGTGTAAGTATGATTAAAAAATTCAGGAGTATTTCTAGAACAGCAAGAATTAAACTTGAGGTTCTTAATGCTGCAATTTCTCTAGACAGTTTGCGAGTTCCACGTAAATATTCGGCAGCACTCCATCTGCACACGATCAGGCTGGTTCACATAGCCAACTATAGTTCTCCAGCCTGATCGCGTGCATATGAAGCACTGCCAAACATTTACATTCCTTGGTTTTTTAAAGTTTTCCATACGTACCCGAATATTTACAGTTCCACCGGGGAACAGACTTGAACGATTAAAAGGAAACAGAAAAGATCAACATAGTATTAGAATTAATGATCAGTGGCGTATTTGTTTCATGTGGAAAGAAGAAAATGCCTTTGAAGTCGAAATTGTTGATTATCACAAGGGGTAACATTATGACAAAAAAATTATCTCCAATCACTCCAGGCGACGTTCTGTTGGAAGAATTTCTTAAACCAATGAAAATTTCTCAAAATCAGCTAGCCAAAGATATTAATGTGCCTGCAAATCGAGTCAGCCAAATTATACATGGCAAAAGAGAAATCACTGCTGACACAGCGTTACGCCTTGGCAGGTATTTCGGTATTGAGCCTGAGTTCTGGCTTAATTTGCAACTACGGCACAACATGAAAATAGTCAAGAGTAAGGTAGGCAGCAAAATTCAAAGGGAAGTTAAGGTTCATTTCCCTCAAACTGGTATGTATAATTCAGCAACTGCATAACGCATCGATTTAACCATTAAAAAAGCCGATTATTGCTTTCGGTTTGGCTTGTTGTCGTATTCGGCATCGTCCTGATTGTAAATTTATTTTGAGCGAACCCTGACAGGTGCCCCGGAGGTCAACAGATACGCGGGAGTTGCTCGCCTGCGAGCATGTCTATGATGCGGGTTCCGCCGATTGCTGTTTTCATGAAAACCCTGCCCCTGCCGCTGCCGCTGCCTGTGCTTTCAGCCAGGATTTCTCCTATGATGGATGCATCCTGTCCATATCTGTTTGCCCGTATAACCCTTAACACCACTTCGGCATCATCCGGGCCGACACAGGCCAGGAGCTTTCCCTCGTTTGCCGCATAAAGCGGGTCAATACCCAACAGTTCACATGCCCCATTGACCTCATCCCGCAAGGGGATGGCATCCTCATGGAGTTTTATTTTTATTCCGGACTGCAAGGCTATTTCGTTGAGTGATGTTCCGACACCGCCACGGGTAGGGTCTCTCAATGTATGGATCTGACTGCTTGTTGCGATCATTTCCGCCACCATATCGTTAAGAGGGGCTGTGTCGCTCTGCAGGGAAGACGCAAAGTCCATTCCAGCCCGATGGGTCAAGACAGTCATGCCGTGATCAGCGATATAACCGCTCAGGATAATTTTATCTCCCGGCCTGGCGTTTTTCCCTGAAATGTTTACGCCCTCGGGGATAATGCCTATCCCCGAGGTGTTGATAAATATTTTGTCCACTGCTCCGCGGGGAACGACTTTTGTGTCTCCAGTCACAATCAGGACATGCGCTTCTTTTGCCGAGCGCTTCATGCTTTTAAGTATTCTTTCAAGATCCGCCAAGGCAAAGCCCTCTTCAATGATGAAGCCCGTGCTTAGATAGAGCGGCTTTGCGCCTCGCATGGCGAGATCGTTAACCGTGCCGTTGACGGCAAGTTCGCCGATATCCCCTCCTGGGAAAAAAATAGGATCCACTGTGTAGGAATCGGTTGAAAACGCCAACGTTTGCTCAGCGACAGTAAACACCGCGCTGTCATCGAGTTCGGCAAGGATTGGGTTGTTAAAATGGGCAAGAAAAAACTCTGTGATGAGTTTATGGGAAATCCCGCCTCCGCTTCCGTGATCAAGAAGTATCTTATCTTTTTTCATAGTTTAATGATATTTGTAATATGCCGCACAAGTCCCCTCCGTAGAGACCATGCAGGGTCCTATGGGATGAGTTGTTGTGCAGGTCTTTCCAAAAAGTGGGCATTCGGTCGGCGATTTTACGCCGATAAGGATGTCTCCGCAGGCGCAGCCGTCAGGTTCTTTCGTCTCCTTGATAGAAAGATCGAATTTTTTTTCAGCATCAAAGGAGAGAAACTGTTCTCGAAGTCTTAAACCGCTTTGGGGGATCAGCCCGATCCCGCGCCAATCGGCATCACAGGTCTCAAAGACTTTGTCCATAACATCTTTTGCCCTATTGTTACCTTCAAAGGTGACTCCTCGCCGGTACGCGATTTCTACAGAGGATTCACCTTTCTGAATCTGATTTACCAGCATATGGATGGCCTGCAGGATATCCGCTGGCTCAAATCCCGCCACTACACAAGGAATATGGTATTTTTCCGCCAGCGGAATATAAGCCTGTGCCCCGATGATTACCGAGACATGACCTGGACAGATAAGACCATGAAGTTTGAGTCTTTTGTCCTTCATCAAGACGTCAAGCACGGGAGGAACCAGCTTGTTTGCCGAAACAACGGAAAAATTTTTCAATCCACGCTTTTCCGCCTCGATGATTGCGGCTGCAATAGTCGGGGCAGTGGTCTCAAAGCCTATTCCCAAAAAGACCACTTCATTACCGGGGTTGTTTTCTGCTATCTCAAGAGAATCAAAGGCCGAATAAACGATGCGCACATCCGCGCCTTCAGCGCGTTCCCTTTCAAGAGAGGACTCGGAAGCCGGCACTCTTAGAAGGTCTCCGAATGTAGTTGTTATTACTCCTTCCATCTTTGATAGTTTGATAAATCCGTCAATCTCGCCCTGCGCAGTGACACAGACCGGACAACCGGGACCTGAGAGAAGCGTGATAGTCTTGGGCAAGAGCCCCTGAATCCCGTTTCTTGAAATTGACATTGTGTGAGTCCCGCAGACTTCCATCAACCGGATCTCTTTGCGTGCGGCCACCCGGATTTTTTCGACTATCTTGCGGCAAATATCTCTGTCTCGATATTCATTGAGATGTTTCAGTTCCACAAGCTAACACCTCCTTGAGATAGCCGAGAGTGATTTTTGCCTCTTTTTCGTCAATTATATGGATGGCAAACCCTGCGTGCACAATGACATAATCTCCTGTCACGGGTTTGGGCTCAATTATGTCCAATCTGACTCTTTTTTTGATCCCGCCTATATCCACATCCGCGGTCATTTCTTCAACATGCAGGACCTTCATGGGAACAGCTAAACACATACTATCCTCTCACCTTTCATCACTCATCATTTCCGCACTAATTGCCGCCTGACCTAATGAGATGCCGCCGTCATTGGCGGGAACCCGGGCGTGAGAGAATACGCAAAAACCCTTTTTTTTCAGCGCCTCTTCCAGGCCGGTCAGCAATGTCTTGTTTTGAAAGACACCGCCGCTTAAGACTACCCGGTCAACTCCGGTCTCTTGCCCCAGTTGTGTGCAAAGGTCTGCAAAAAGACGAATCAGGGTCAAGTGAAATCTATGGCTGATGGAAGATATTCTTTTGCCTTGCCTGATATCATTCACCACACCACGAATAATAGGAGCAAGAGAGATCAGGTGCGATTGCTTTTCCTTTTGCCATTCATACGGGTACGAATCTTCTCCTGCTTCCTTTATTGCCATTTCCAGCTCAACAGCAGCTTGACCTTCGTAGGCTGCCTGATAACGAATACCCAGGATAGCGGCTATACCGTCAAATAGACGCCCTAGACTGGAGGTCTCCGGGCAGTTGATCCCCTTTTCCATCATTTTGAGAATTATTTCGATCTTTTTTTCCCCCATGTTTCGGAAAAGGGGCAGGTCAAGATCCCAAAGCCCGTCCCCAAAGGTATGACGAAGATAACTGACAGCCATACGCCACGGTTCTTTGACAGCAGCAGCCCCGCCCGGCATATGAACATACTCAAGATGAGCCGTACGGGTAAAATGGCCGGCATGAGCCAAAAGCGCCTCTCCTCCCCAGATCCGGCCATCAGTCCCGTATCCGGCGCCGTCAAAGGCAAGACCGATAACAGGGCCGTCTATCCCGTGCTCAGTCATACAGCTCACAATGTGGGCGTGGTGGTGCTGGACGCCGATCTTTTTCATATCTGTTTGTTCCAGTGCGTACAGCGTACTGAGATAGTCGGGATGAAGATCGTAGGCTATAGTCACAGGCGCAATATCAAAGATTTTTTTTAGATGTTGTATGGTCATCTGAAAGAAACGACAGCTCTCCAGGCTTCTAAGGTCTCCTATGTGCCGGCTTACAAAGGCATATTTCCCCTTGGTGAGACAGACGGTGTTTTTCGACTCTGCACCGCAGGCGAGTATCTGAGGAAATTTTTTTTTGAGAGAGATCGGTTCAGGGACATAACCCCTTGATCGCCGGATAAGCCTGGTCCGGCCGCTTATTTTTTGAGCGATGGAATCATCGCTGCGAACATAGATATCACGATCATGAATCAGGAAATAGTCCGCAACATGACCGAGTCGCTCAAAGGCCTCATCATTGCCTATAGCAATCGGTTCTCCCGCCGGATTGCCGCTCGTCATGACCAGAGCCGGAAGGCCCGTATTCAGCAGAAGGTAATGAACGGGCGTATATGGGAGCATTACTCCGAAATTTTTATTGCGCGGGGAGATTTCAGGGGATATGGAATTCGGTTCCTTTTTTTTCAGGATAACAATCGGGCGCTCAGACGAAGTCAAGAGGGCTTCCTCAGCCGGGCCGACATGGGCGTATTTACGGATTTGAGTCAGGTCGTATGACATCAGTGCAAGAGGTTTTTCCTCTCGGTGTTTCCGGGACCTCAGTTTGATAACGGCTTCGTTGTTCTCTGCATCCACTGACAGGTGAAACCCCCCAAGCCCCTTTATGGCAAGGATATGACCTTCCTTCAGCAGTTGACCCGACTTTGAAATGGGATCTCTTGTCTCCACGGGTTTGAATTCTCCATCACACAAACTTATCCTTGGACCGCAGGCAGGGCAGGCATTAGGCTGTGCATGAAATCGACGACCGGAAGGGTCGTTATACTCTTTCAGGCAATCGCCGCACATCATGAAGTCCTTCATGCATGTATGGCGTCTGTCATAAGGCATATCACTTATGATCGTATAACGGGGTCCGCAATTGGTACAATTAATGAATGGGTATCCGTAACGGCGGTCCCCAGGGTCCAGCATCTCCCTGAGGCAATCTTCGCATACGCAGATATCCGGAGGGATTAATGAAGCTCCGTGGGAAAGAGATATACTCTTTCTGATAGCAAAATTTTGATAGTTAAACGGATTAAGAGGGGTTTTTTGAATGCTGCGGATACGGGCCAGGGGGAGGGCCGCGGCTTCGATTTCCTTGAAGAAACGATCTATCTGTTCCGGTTCTCCTTCTACCTCGATATCCACCCCTGCGCTTGTATTTGAAACATAACCGCAAAGCTCCTTTTCGCGCGCCAGGTTATAAATAAAGGGGCGAAATCCAACACCCTGAACAACCCCGTGAACAGTTGCCTTCAGCCGGTGTGTCATTTCTTGTTTGCCAGTCTTTTCAGCCAGTCATGCCATTTGCTCAAGCCCTGTCCCGTCTTGCAGGATATCTCAAAGATCCTCAGATCAGGGTTGATTTTCAGCGATTCATTTCTGATTTTTTCCACGCTGCAATCAACATACGGAAGCAGATCTATCTTGTTTATCAAGAGAGCGCTCGACTCATGGAACATCAAGGGATATTTCAGCGGTTTATCATCACCCTCTGAAACACTCAAGAGCATGATCTTGCAGTGCTCTCCCACATTGAATTCCGCAGGACAGACCAGGTTGCCCACGTTTTCAATAATGAGCAGATCAACCGAACTCAAATCGAGCCGGCTCAATGTCTCGCTGATCATGTTGGCATCAAGGTGGCAGGCTCCGCCCGTGTTGATTTGAATTACCTGCACGCCGGTGGCGGAAATTACTTCGGCATCATGTGTGGATTGAATATCTCCTTCAATCACCGCTATCGTAAGTTCATCTTTCAATGACCTGATTGTATTTTCGATAAGCGTTGTCTTGCCGGCCCCCGGTCCGCTCATCATATTGACAACTACAACACCCTTGTCGTCAAAGATTTTTTTATTCTGGGCTGCTATCCTTTCATTTACCTCGAGTATATTTCTAACTAATGATACCTTCATTATATATTTTACCTTTATGATCCCTCAAATTGAGCTATTTCCAGTTCTCTGCCCGAGATTATTTCAACATCTGTTTGTCCGCATACAGGGCAGTCATAACACAAACCCTTCATAGCAAATTCCTGTCCGCACATCTTGCAATGTCCTTTCACAGGTATGGTCTCAATGAATATCTTTGCGCTGTCAAGAGGAGTGCCTTGTGTCAAGCATTCAAACCCGAAAAGAAGCGCATCCGGCATGACCTGTGCCATCTCTCCGATCCTCAACGTAACCGTATCCACCTTAGTCAAGTTGTGTCTCGGCAGCTCCTTTTTGATGATCTCGATTATGTTCTGCGCTAGAGACAATTCATGCATATTACACTTTGAACTTGCCCACCATCTCTTTTAACTGTCCTGCCAGGTTTGTAAGTTCCGAGGCGCTTATATTCACACGGAGACTGCTTTCGGATATCTCGTTTGTGGATTGATTTACATCGGATATATCCTTGGCAATCTCTCCAACAGCGATGGAGGCATGGCTTACGTTTTTCGCTGCTTCTTCAATACCCTGTGAGGTCTGGCTTACACTGCCGGCGATTTCCTTGGTTGTGACTGACTGCTCCTCTACGGCCGCGGCAATCATGCATACGGTGTCGTTGACCTCGTTGATCACCTTTGAGATCTCCTGGATTTCAGATACGGTCCCGGTCGTTGTGTCCTGAACCCCCTTAATTTTTCCCTTGATCTCATCCGTGGCATTGGCTGTCTGTTTGGCCAGTTCCTTGATCTCGTTTGCCACAACCGCAAAACCCTTGCCCGCATCTCCTGCTCGCGCGGCTTCTATAGTTGCGTTTAAAGCAAGCAGATTTGTCTGACCGGATATCTCGGTAATTGTTTCTGTGACTTTGCCGATTTCCTTGGCCACTCTGCCGAGTTCGTTTACCTTATCAGAGGTATTCCTGGCCTGGGATACGGCCTGTTCCGTTATCATACGGGTTTTTTCCGTGTTTTGGGCAATTTCGTTGATTGTGCCGGTCATCTGCTCGGTGGAAGTCGCTATTATACTCATATTGGTAGTGGCCTCTTCAGTGGCGGATGCTACGGAGGACATGGTGGAATTTATCTCTTCGGCTGCGGAGGCCACGGTATTTGATCTTTCGGAAGCGCTGTTGGCCCCTGCTTTCATTTCCTCCGACAGGGCGGACAGGTCGGATGACGAGGCGTTCAAGGTCTCGGCATTCCCTGCAATATCCTTGATCATCACCTGGAGATTGTCCATGAACGTATTAAAGCGGGTGGCCAGATCTCCCATTTCATCCTTGGTGTTGATGTCGATGCGCGCGGTAAGGTCGCCTTCGCCCTCGGCAATATCCTTTACCATGCCCGTAATGTTTTTAAGCGGCCGCGCAACAAGCCTGTTCACGAGGAGATACATTACCACCACTATCACAAGCACAATCCCAACCACTGAAAGGAGGGAATTTGTGAGGGCTGAAGCCTTAATGTTTGACATGGTTTTTGTCGCCTGCTCCCTTGCTACGGCCAATGCCTTCATTGAGAACCTGAAATGGGTTGTCCCGCCGTTATCTCCAACCCTCCAGTCTATATGACACCGAACACAGTCCTCTGTTATGATTTGAGGCTGATAGAACTCCATAACCTTTTCTGTCCGGCGCACAATCATCTCCTGGTTGCTCATCAGGCGGCTTTTAATCTCCTCTGGAAGACTTTTTTTCAAAAAAGAGGGGTCTGATGAATGACTTACGATGCCGTCCCGGCCGTAGAGAGAAAATTCCAGCAGGCCTTTTACTTCCTTTTGCGCCTCAAGGATCCTGGTGAACTTTTTCATCTCTCCTCTTTCAAGTGATCCCTTAACAGCCCGTTCCACTGCCAAAAATATATTTCTTGCGTTTTCTTCTTCTCTCTCCTTGAGCAGGTTGATGTTTGATTGCGCAAGACTGGAAATTACTCCTGTTACGCCAACGTACTGCAATATCTGGGCGACCGCCACGACGACGATGAGACTCGCAAGGAGCGACAAGATCAACTTAGTATGCAGTTTCATTGGCTAGGTCTCCTTTCCGTTGTTGAGTTCTCCTTGCCTGTAAAAGGGAAACGAGGCTTTGGCCGCAAATTTCTCCGAGGCACATCCAATGCATGGCGCACCAGACTTGATGCAGGAATTGACGCCGGAATTCCAAAGGCGCAAGGTGCAATCGGCATATGTGTTCGGTCCAAGGCAGCCCAGCTTGAATAGACATCCATCGTCTGAAAAGCTTTTTGCGAAATTTTCTCGTTCATAGTCTGCAAAACGGGGGCATTGATCATGAATCAACCTGGAGAAAAACATGTTGGGCCGGCCCTTTTCATCAAGAGAGGGGATTCCGAACTTCAGCACATGGACCAGTGTGCCTATTACCCAGTCGGGATGGGCAGGGCACCCGGGCAGGACGATCACCGGTGTTGAAATTCCCTCGTCCTTAAAAAATTGAGGAACGCTTACAGCGCCGGTCGGATTGTTTTCCGCTGCGGGAATGCCGCCGAACGACGCGCATGTGCCGACAGCGATAACGGCCTTGGCGTTTCTTGCAGCCCGTCCGACCTGTTTTGAAAAGTGCTCGTGTCCCACGATACATGCCTCCGGCATTCCCGCGGGGATGCTCCCTTCAACAACCAGGAGATATCCTCCGTGGTCTATGCTGCGATTCATAACATCCATGCTCACATCACCTGTGGAGGCAGACAGGGTGGAGTGAAACAATAAGGATATATATCCGGTCAACACCTCTGCGGGGCCGGGATCTTCCGTGTTTAACAGGGAGACCGAACACCCTGAGCAGCTTTGCCCCTGCAACCACAAGACCGGGGCGTTGCCTGCGGAAAGCTGTTCCAGTGCTTCCGCTATTTTTGGTATAGCGGAGCTTCCAAGACCCATTATTGCCGCCATCTTTGCGCTGAATTCCAGGAATTTCCTGCGAGTAATATCCATAAAAAAGTACCTCTTAATTAATGAACGGCACAGGCAATACACGGGTCAAAGGACCGCACTACCCGCGTGGCCTCTATCGGATTCTTGCTGTCTGCAATGGGCGTTTCTATGAGCGCCTCTTCCACCGGCCCTCGTCTTTTCATGTCATCACGAGGTGAGCAGTTCCATGTCGTCGGAACAACACACTGATAACGGCCTATTTTATAATCATCGATCTCAAGCCAGTGTCCCAGCGCGCCCCTCGGGGCCTCGGTTAATCCAACCCCCTGTCCTTTTTTAGGAATTTTGAAATCCCGGCACGTTGGCTCACCCGGGGTCAACTCTTCCACCCATTCAGCGCAGCGATCCGCCACAATCTTGCATTGAATTGCTCTTGCAGCGTGTCTGCCCATAACGGAATAAAGATCTTCCGGCTTTGCCCCCAACTTGCCGAGAAGACCGTCCACGAGTTTCCGGACCATGGGATTTCGCCCTTCAAGATAGGCAACCATAATGGTGGCGAATGGGCCTACTTCCGTAACAGCGTCGTTATAACGCGGCGCTTTGATCCATGAATAGGCCCCTTTTTTGTGTGGATCAGGGGTTGTTTGACCTTGAAATGGATGAAGGCCGGATGACGACGAGTAAAGAGAGTGCCTAACATCCTCTGTAATTCTTGTTGGGTCAAAGGTTGCCGGCTTTCCCCCAAGGACGACTCCCGGCCGCAATAGCTTTCGTGAATTATCAGCAGATTCTGAAAAGACCCCGTAAGTTAACACGTTGCCGCATCCTTTGCCTATTCGGAGATATTCCGGAAATGCCGCCGCAATTTCCGTCACATCCTGCAGATAGGAACCGTCGATAAAGGCCTGCAGCTTGCCGATGATTGACTTTAACGTGGCTATTTTGTCAGCAGTGATTTTTTCGGTCATTCCCCCCGGCACCAAGGCGGCGGCATGAGGGAGCTTGCCTCCCAAAATCGCCCCCATTTTGTGGGAAAGACTGCGCATATCCAACGCATCAAGATAGTGCTTTATGCCCAGGATATTCAGTTCGGTGTTTTCTATGTATTTTCCTGAATAACGCGGCAGGAAAGGCGCTGCCGGATACATGACTTTTGAGTTCAATTCGGATTGAACCCATCCTTTGAGATCCTGTAATACGGGATCCTTTCCTTTGTACTGCGTAATTGCCGTAATATCCACAAAATCAAGCGCGGCCAGGTGATAGAAATGGAGGACATGCGACTGGATGAAATTGGCGCCCTGGATAAGGTTCCTCATCAGCCTTCCGTTTTTTGGCGGGGTTATTCCGTAGGCCATGTCCTGGGCAAGGATAGAGGCGATACCATGGGACACTGGGCAGACGCCACAGATCCTTTGCGTAATCTGCTGGGCGTCCATGGGATCGCGACCTTTCAAGATCACTTCAAATCCTCGAAACATCTCGCCGGAACTGAATGCATTGACTACACGATTCGATTCTATCTCGATGCGGATTGCAAGGTGCCCTTCAATCCTGGTAATTGGATCAATAGTCACTGTTGTGGACATGAAATTCTCCTTCTGGAACGTGGACGGATAGGGTTGATGATAAACGCTCGCTCAAAAATAACTTCATGCGGGCGCCTCGACACCTGAAAATGTAAATTCATTTTTGAGTGAACCCTTAGACTCATCGCATTTAACAAATTCAACCTTTACCTTGATTTGATATTTACTCAATTGAAAAGGCCATGAAAGCGGGATTCAGCGGTTATATCACCAAGCCGTTTAATATAGGTCATTTTTTTAAGGTAATTAATGAAGTTTTGAACAAATAAGGGATCAAGACTCACACCTTAAACCGCTCAACCATTTCTTTCAACTGATCAGCCAGTCCGGCCAACTCCTCTGCGCTTATATTCACCTTCGAGCTGCTGTTTGATATCTCGTTTGATGCCTGGTTCACATCCGCGATATCTTTTGCAATTTCTTCAGCCACCGTAGAACTCTGTGCCACGTTCTCCGTGACCTCGGCAATCCCCTGAGATGCCTGGGAGGCGTTATCGGCGATTTCTTTAGTAGTCACGGATTGTTCTTCCACGGCCGTGGCTATATTGGAAACAATTTCGTTTACATCATTGATCACCTTTGAAATCTGTTCAATCTCCGTCACCGTCCCTGCTGTTGAGGTCTGAATCCCTTCAATTTTTTCCTTTATTTCCTGTGTCGCTTTTGCCGTCTGCCTCGCCAACTCCTTAATTTCGTTTGCCACAACGGCAAAACCCTTGCCTGCTTCTCCCGCACGCGCCGCCTCAATAGTCGCATTTAAAGCCAGAAGATTGGTCTGCTCAGATATTTTAGCGATAGTCTCTGTTATTGTGCTGATCTTTTCGGCCGCCTTGCCGAGTTCATCCACCTTTTCAGAGGCGCTGCTTGCGCCTGAAACGGCCTCGCCTGTTATGGACCGGGCCTTTTCGGAATTCTGCGCTATCTCATTGATGGTGGCCTTCATCTCTTCTGCCGCGGCGGCAACCGAACCGATGTTGGTAGAGGCTTCCTCCACGGCCGCTGCAACCGAATTCATATTGGAACTCATCTCTTCAGCCGCTATAGTTACGGTGTTTGATTTGCCGGATGTCTCATCCACACCTGAAGACATCTGCTGCGAAATTTCGGACAGATTGCCCGAGGATACGGATAATGTTTTAATACCCGTGGCTATACCCTTGAACATGCCCTTTAAACTCGAACCCATATTGTTCAGGGCACCAACCAGGGAGCCGATTTCGTCTTTACGGTCTATGTCAAGCGTTTGAGTAAAATCACCTTCTGACATTTTTTCTGCGAGACTAACAGCTTTAGTGATGGGTCTGCTGATTGAACCGGATACGGAAAGCCCTATAATTACGGCCAGGACAAAAGCGCAAAGGCAGAGACATACGATAAAGTTCCGCCACTTGCTGACCATGCCGGTAGTTTTCTCCAAGGTAGTCTTGGCATTGGATTTCATGTTTTCCGAGTTGAGAAGCATTTTATTATCGAGTTTTCTCATTTGCTGCAGGATTTCCGCTGAGGTGGAACCAAGATCTTTTTCAGACAAAAGCATCTGTTTCTTTTTGTTGAACATTTTTTCGACAAACCCGGATAAACTATCCAGCGCTTTGCCGACCTTTGCTGTTGTCTCGTCCGAGGGTACTGAGGCGAGTTCATTTTTTGCGTTGCCGACCAGGGTTATACTCTCAGTCTTGGCATATTCTACCGAGGCAGCGTCAGCAGCGAGAAGAGCATCTTTTACCAGGGCGTTCAGCTCACTGCAGTAAGATCGGACCGACATCGCGGCCTTTATTGCAGAGATCGCCGTGCCTGTTGTACCGGACATGTTTGCGAAATTGACCTTGATTCCGTCCACAGTGTCATCGATCTTTATCGCAGAATCAAACTCCACATTGTCCACTGTACTCATGGCTAATTGGGTGACCTCATCAAGAGCGGTACTACTCTTTTGGGAGAGCGTGGATAGATCCCCTGCCGAAATTTTGTCCGCACCCTTGTTATCCGTCAGTATCTGCTTTTTTTTGTTGAACATTTTTTCGACAAGCCCGGACAAACTATCCAGTGATTTGCCGATTTTTGCCGTTGTTTCATCCGAGGGCACTGAGGCGAGTTCATTTTTTGCGTTGCCGATCAGAGTTGTAATCTCGGTCTTGGCATAGTCTATAGAGGCAGCGTCAGTAGCGAGAAGAGCATCTTTTACCAGGACGTTCAGCTCACTGCAATAAGATCGGACCAACATCGCGGCCTTTATTGAAGAAATCGCCGTGCCTGTCGCACTGGACATGTTTGCGAAATTGACCTTGATTTCTTCCATAGCATCATCGATTTTTATCGCAGAATCAAACTCCACATTGTCCACTGTACTCATGGATAATGTGGTGACCTCATCGAGTACGGCAATGGTCGAATTGCGCAACGCGGTCAAATCACGCAGGGCACTGAGTTGATTCCGTTTGTGCATGATAAGCTTGGACACAGTCTCAAATATGGTGATATCTTTTTTACTACTTTTGATTGTATCCGCTCCCCGGATATCCTTAAGCTTTTTGTCGGCATCCTCCAGCTCTTTTTCATTCTTAGAAGCTATAATGAACTCAACAAGGCTGCGCAAAGGCATGAATTGACGGATCTGCTCGTTTTGATAATCAATCGTGACTTCGATTTCCCTGGTCGAGTCTTTTATATTGTCCTGAATTTGCCGCAAAGAGAGAATTCCCGCACCGCCTGAAAGGCCGGTAAGCATTGCACATAAAAGAAAGCCGGCTAATAGTCGCCACTTTAATGTCAATCCCGAGATTACGCGCATTTTTATTTCTCCAACGGTATAATTGTATTATTTTTGATGACGGTAAGAAAAATCTCGCTCATGCCCTGATGATCATCCGGTCCGAATTGTAGTTCAACCCCTCCGAGGTCAAAGGTCCTGGTTTCATCTATTGCATGAATGAGGCCCTCGCGGGTGAGATCCCCTTTGACTGCCTTGGACGCCATACAGAAAAGTTTACCGACCATATAACCTTCAAGTGAAACAAAACCGGGGTTCATATCGGGCTGGTATTGTTTTAAAGTAGCCGTGTATTCCTTAACAAGCGCTAATCTCTCGTCATACGGAAAATTAACCACCTGCGAAATGATGCATCCTTCGCCGGCAGGGCCGAGTTCTTTCATTAAGGACCCTGTCCCCACAAAGGATATATTGCAGTACAGTGTATCCGTCATCCCAAACTTTTTTGCCAGCTTGATAAATTCTGCGCACGGCTTGTATGCACCCACCATGATTACCGCATCCGGCTTAGCTTTGCGAATTTTAAGGATTGCGCTTTTGACCGCAACAGTATTACGTTCGTAGTTGCCTGTGGCAACCAGGTCCATTCCTCGTTTTTCCAGTGCAATTTTAATTCCATTGAGGCCGGCCTGACCATACCCGTCATTCTGATAAAGACAGGCAATCTTTTTCAGCTTTTTTTGGTCGACCAGATATTGTGTGTGCTTTTCCATTTCTTGATAGTAGCTGCCTCGAACGTTGATCACATACTTTTTAAAAGGGTTTCGCAAAAATTCCGCGCCGGTAAATGGCCCAAAGAACGGGACGTTTGCCTTTTCGGCAATCGGAACCACGGCCTTTGAGGTTGGCGTGCCGACCTCT
The DNA here is from genome assembly GCA_034660535.1 of Thermodesulfobacteriota bacterium. Classification (GTDB taxonomy): domain Bacteria; phylum Desulfobacterota; class Desulfobulbia; order Desulfobulbales; family DAOVYS01; genus DAOVYS01. The sequence continues at coordinate 14,521 of JAYEJK010000120.1, forward strand.
CCGATCAGCAGAAAAACCTTGTCCTTTTCGAGGAATTCCTGTGCGTTTTTGATGGCCTGGATCGGCTCATAACCGTCGTCCTTATTGATAAGACGGATTTTGCGACCATTGATTCCTCCTTCCGCGTTAACCTTTGCAAAGCTTGCCAGAAGGCCTGCCCGCATCTTTGTTCCCAATTCCCCTGCAGGACCTGTAAGGGCGCATGACTGACCAACAATGATTTCCGTTGCAGTGATGCCATCCTCAGCAGACGCATCCATACAGATCAACGCCATGCCCATACATGCAAACACAGCCACACCGAAAAAATTTTTAAGCAAATGTTTCATAGTAAACCTCCTCCTTAATTTAGTGAAAAAACTGTGCGTTTAATTACTTGATCACATGTCTATTTTATTAAATCAGTCAAGATTCGTATAAGACTGATTTGAAACTCTCGAACTCCCGTCTCGGTTGTTGCAACAGGCTTTACATGGATTCCATAAGTAAACCAGCCCTATGGCTTAAGCCATAGCCGACCCCTCAGGGTTCGGATTTTTGCTGAATAAATTATTTTCGTCATAAAGTGGATTCCATGTCAAGGACAAATTTTCTGTAATCTGTAATCTGTGGTCGGACCACGATAAACCTTTGATATACTTACCGGAGAAAAGATGGGGACGCTCTTTAATAATTTAATTGACATTATGTTTGATTGATATTAAAAGCATGACATGCCAAGAACAGCACGCCTGGATGCTCCTGGAGTTCTGCACCATGTCATGATAAGAGGTA
>JAYEJK010000121.1:0-15293 GCA_034660535.1 Thermodesulfobacteriota bacterium
CAGTGTCTTTGTTCATAGCTCACTCTGATGTTTAAAGGAATGTAAAAATACCTCATCATCCTTTATCAAATTGAACTCTTATTGTCTAGTACTTTATATCAAAACACACATTTAACCCACCACCGAATTTTTCTTGGGCTTTTTTAGCAGCTTGCTTGGTTTTATTTTTGGTTTTGGTTTCTGTTTTTTAAGGCGGGAATTTTCGTCCTTAACTTCCTGGATTTGCTCTTTTAAGAGGAGAATTGTTTCGGCCTGCTGTTCAAGTAATTCTAGAAGGAAGATGACGGTAGGGTTTTTCTTGTTCGCTTCCGGGATGTTTTTTATGATTTGATCCAGCTTGGTTTTCACGAATGAAAACATATCATGAACGGTGGTATTTATCTAGTTTATTTTTTGCAGCAGCCCACTTTTTTTTGAGAAGTTACCTTTTTAGTTTCACTCAGAGGTAATTCGTGGTAAGACTATACACAGGTTTTTTTACCTGTCTTACTTTTACGACATTTTTAAACCTATAACACCAATTATTCCTGAAACAAACATTTTGTATGTATTTCAAGAACACATAACTAATTAATATTAATAAAAAAATGGTCTTGGCCTAAATTTTGTAATACTCGCAGGTATCTGGTGATTCTCCAAAAAAGCAGCAGGCAGGTAATATTTTGGGCATTGTTAGCCATGTATAGTTTGTGTTGCTTTTTTCATTAATTCATATTAAGTTTGCTCCAAAAAGGAGGAAATTTAATATGAATTGTCCAAAATGCCAAGGATATAGACTTTGCCCCTTAAGCAATCTATTTTCTATTATTTTAATGTATCGGAAAAAACAAAGTTTCTGAGATGAGGTTTATATTAAATTTTTCATAAAAGGACAAGGAGGTAGTGAAATGAAAAGAGCTGTTATAGTTTTTAGCATGTTAACGGCGTTGTTGGTCTTCCCTGTTGCAGGGCAGGCGGATGAGTTCGACCCTGGAGATTTTACTTTTGAAGGGGATTTCATCTTCGACATTAACAGTACGTACACTATCAATGGGGTATCACTTCCGCTTAATGTCCAAGGGTTATTGGATGTGTACCATGAAGGGGATGAAATCGGCGACTTAGCTTTGTACGGATATAAAACAGACACTGACGAAGATACGTGGGACGGTACGTACGCCGGCAATTGGGTGTTTGATCCTCCGGGATGCCTTCCGTGTGACCATGAAATAGGACTATTTGATGATCTCTCATTGTTTGGAGATTACCTGGAAGTTTCATTCTCAGGGCTTAATGAAGAACTGGGACTGTCTGGAGATGAATTAATGGTAGCCGGCGCGTATGATTTTGGCGTGTTTGAAGGAGATGTCGCCGTACCCATTCCCGCCAGTGTTCTTTTGCTGGGAACCGGTTTGGTTAGCCTCTTGGGATTTCAGAGAAGAAAATTGGCTTAGTATCGGCAGTGACGCCCTTCTTACCCAAGGTAATCGCATTAAAACAGAAATAAAAGCAGATGGTTAAACACATGAACATAATGCCCTTCGGGCAAGGGCTTCCCAATTGAGATCAATTATCAATATCTCAGAAATTTTGTTTTTCCGATACATTAAACAAAGGCCCGTCAAATTTGTGTCTTTTGTTATACCTCTGCATAACAACTTGAGCGAAAATGATATTCACGAATATGTTAAAAGACGCAAAGTCAGTGGCAGTACTCGTAGTGAGGCTGGACGCCGTTGCAGGGATACCTTCTCCAGTTTAAAGAAAACCTGCCGAAAATTAGGAATATCTTTTTGGCAATATTTCGAAGATCGATTCTCATGTAAAAATTCAATTTTACCTTTATCTCAACTTGTAGTGCAAGCAAGCGCCGCACTTGGATAACCTGACCATCTCTTTTTCCATCCCATAAATTTGTGTTGGCCTCTTACTTTTCAATGGGAATTACCACCACTTATTGAGAAGTTACGAAATTTGTAATTAACCCAACAATTTTTTTATCGCCTTTACCACTATTCACAGAAAGGATCAATGAGGAAAAAGTACTATTTTTTCCTCATTTTTCAGGCATGGATTCTAATACAAAAGTATTAGAAAAAACAGGGAACTAATACTTATTTAATACTTCGACATCTGATCTGCGGGTCTAACATGATGTCATCTTGTATTTTTCAAAGAAACAGATGGCCATGCCTTCGGATTCCGACCGCAATACCCTCCCTTTGACCATTACATGAGCCTTGTTCCTTGTTATTTTTTTCAACTTATCAATATTGATGACAAAATCAATATTGACCTCCGTGCCCTTGGGCAGAGGCTGTGCGGTATGAACATATGCGCCGCCGGCGCATATATCTTTTGTCCGGTGATTAAGTATCCTTTTGCCCCCTCCCTGCCCTGAACCTCCCACTTCAATCTTGACAGGGATGCTAAGGTCGAATCTTTCAAATTTCCTTTGTTCCTGCACTTCCATAACTATAGGCTCTTAGCTGCCCAGAGGGCTGCCTGAAGACGATTAGAGACATTGATTTTTTTAAAGATGTTGTAGAGATGACACTTGACCGTACGGGGGCTGATATAAAGTTTTTCAGCAATATTTTTATTTGAGGCCCCTACGGCCACCATTGTGAGTATTTCCGACTCTCTGTCGGTAAGGTTTGCTTGGTATATTGTCGAGAAACCGCCTTGACTCTTGCCGTTCCGCAAAAATTGAGCCATGATCTTCCTGGAAAGCCATACCTCTCCATTAAAAATAACCCGAACACCTTTTAGAAACTGATCCAGGGGGTCATGTTTATAAAAAAAACCTTGCGTCCCCCGGGCCATGAATTCGGCCTCCATGCCAGATTCTGGAGATAGGTTAAAAAGGGCTACAGCGTTACGAGCCGAAATATTTTTGCCGGCCGTTTCAAACTCCGACAAACGGCTTTCCATATCTTTTCCCAGGCAGTCCCATAGCACCAGGTTCGGCTGCCCGGTATCTTCTTTATCCACCTGAATATCATGTAATCTTTCTACAGCCAGGCAATTTGCTCCTGTTTCCCGCTCTAAAAAAGAGGCCAACAATGCATTTTGCAGCTTCAAGGGACCGACAATATAGACCGATCTGTCATTTAATGGAGTCATGCCCTTTTATCCGGAAGGCGATTCCGCCTGCTTGGAGTTTTATGATGAGCCGTAAATCACAAATCAAAGATACAACAAAATTGATTAGGGTTGGTTTTAACTTCGGCCACTTGTTGGGTTTCGCCTTATTCTCAAAAATATCGAAATGTCTGAGATTCCAGCGTAGGTTGGGTTGAGGGACGAAACCCAACAAAAAAAATCGGCTCAACTACGTAACTTCTCAATAATAAATGGTGGCAGCAAAATTTGAATACGCTTTTCTGGATTCCCGCTAAAGACATGCGGGAATGACAATCCAAGCTCCAGGTGCGTCATTCCCGCATGCAGTTAACGGGAATCCAGGAGTTTGGCCGCCACTTATTGAGAAGTTACTCAACCACAACCTACGATTATTGAAATGATCGAAGTTAAAAACAACCCCGATTATTTATATATCCGAAATGGAAAAGTGTGTAAATAAGTAGTACTACTTACTTTATCTGAAATAATTGTTTTAATTCAACAAGTTACTGAATAAATTTTATATAGTCGGAACAAAAAAATATTTTTCACTTGATTGATTTTTTTTAAAAAGATCTAACCCAGATAAACTGGAATTTTTAAAGGTCCTGGACTATTTTCAGTACCCCCCTGAGGGGTATAAGTACCTTAACAGCTGCATGTAACTATTTAAAAATATTTAACCTTTTTGATTTCTTGCCATAAAAACAAGAAAATTACCACTAAGGTACTAAAAACGGAAAGGGAACCAGGATGTTTTTTTCTTTTTGTTTGTAGAAGAGGAGATACTTGTTTCCGGAGAATCCGGCATGGCGGCTGTCAGAAGGATATTGCGCTCCTCGAGAAACTCGACCCTTTCCTTAATTCGACCATGTTCCACGAGCAGTTTTTCGTTTTTTTCACGCTCCTGTTCCAGTTGTCTCGAAAGCTGACTGACAAGTTCATCCTTAGATCCTTCCGCCCGACCGGCAAACTCTTCAAGCTGCCGATCCACCAAGTGCTTCAGCTCCTGCACACGTTCCTCCAATCCTGTAAAACGATGCTGAAGAACGGCAAGCCCGGTTTCCGGAATCTCCCCCTGACCCCTGGAAACTTTTACGGAAGTCACCGGCTTCGATGTCCACCCTATGTCCCCTTTATCTTCCACAACCCTGGTCACAACATGTGCGTCTATGGTATGCAGTTCATCCGCAAATCCATAAACCAAAGCCGTATCACAGAGCAAATTGATTGAACGAGGCGTGCCGTTTGAAGCCCTGAAAATTTCATCCACCGCGCCCTGGGTAAAAAGATCAGGCCTACCGCCTGTCTTTTCCAACCGCGAGGCAATATAAACCCCGGTTTCCTCCCGTGATAAGGGCATCAGGTGGTATGTCACGGCAATGCGCTGGGTGAGCTGAGCAAGGTCGAGACGTCTGAGCTTGGCCTTCAGCTCAGGCTGGCCTACAAGCATAATCTGCAGCAAAAGATCGTCATCGGCCTGGAGATTAGAGAGCATCCGCACCTCTTCAAGGGCCTCTTCCGACAAATTCTGCGCTTCATCAATAATAAGCAGAACCCGCTGATGCCGGGCATATTTCCGGATAAGAAAGTGATGGATACTGTCAAGGTTCCCGGCCTTGTCATTCTTGTCCGCCTCAAGCTCAAATTCTCTCAGGATAAGGCCAAGAAGCTGATTGGGTGAAACATTGGTGTTAAAAATTACCGCAACTTCGATGTCGGTCTCAATCTGATCGAGGATATAACGGATAAGGGTGGTTTTGCCGGTGCCGATCTCACCGGTGAGCAGAATAAAGCCCATTCTTTCCCGGATGCCGTACTCCAGATAAGTCAGGGCATTCTGATGCTTGGGACTGAGATAGAGAAAATTGGGATTTGGAACGATGTGAAATGGTTTTTCGGAAAGACCGTAGAATTTTTCGTACATGATAAAATCAATCGTGCAGGTCGGGTTAGCGAAGCGTAACCCGACAAAAACCGGTTGAAAGCGTCGGGTTACGGCCTATCGGCCTAACTAGACCTACATAAGACATTGTTTTTATATAGATGGGGTGGCCTATTTACTTTCATCGGAAAAAAACAAAGTTTCGCTGATTCGCATAGGATTAACCTTCGTCATTCCGGTTAACTACATGCCGGAATGACGAAGAAATTAATTGTTCTGTGTTTTTTTGCCCACAGGGCATTATGTTCATGAGATTGGTTCAAAGGTTCAAAGGTTCAAGGTTTATTTGACCAAAATTACTTCCCCGCAACGGTCATTCAGCACAAATCCCAGAAATTTGTCCTGGGGCAAAAGCTCCACGGCTTTTTTAACATCAGCAAGAGAAGTGCTTCCCTTTTCCACCACCATGACAATGGAGTCAACCAGAGGAGCAAAAGCCATGGCATCCGCGCCATTGAGAAGCGCGGGTACATCAAGGATAACGTAACGGTCTTTATAGCGGGTTTTCATTTCTTCAACCAACTTCTTCATCTTGGGAGAACCAAGCAGTTCGACGCTGTCGGACACTGTCCGCCCGCCTGAAATCAGGGTCAGTTTCTCAATGCCGGGCCAGATAATAATATCTTTTAACAAATGGTCATTTTCCAGAAAATCAATAAGTCCCCTGTCACTGGAAAAGCCCAGATATTTGCGGATATCCTGTTTTTTCAGATCACAATCCACAAGTAAGACGGTCTGTTGAAACTCTCGGGAAAATGTCAAAGCCAAATTAATGGCAATCGTAGTCTTTCCCTCACCAGGCCGGGCGCTGGTCACCATGATGGTGTTCATGCCCCGGTCTTTTGTGAGTTGCTGAATCCGGGTCCGCAAAACCTTATACGCATCCAACTCCGGCGCTTCATGTGAAATACAGACACAGCGGTTTTGGGCAAGTTTTTCAGGATCAAGCTCTACAGTTACAGACTCTGAATAAACAGGCGCTTCCCATACAATTTCCTCTGAAGATGTAACAGGAGAGGGTTGGGCTGGAGCTTCCCGTTGTTCTTTATTTGCCTTATCCAAGGCTTTTCGTAATTTCATATGTTAATTGTCCACCAGGGGTAAAAGAGATTAAATCCTGCGCATTAACTTTGCCCATAGCACATTTAAATCCATCACAAAAAAATGAAATGCCGTCAAAGCAGCGATAAAAAGACAGATGACACCAAGGACGGCCATCCGCCTGCGGGCTTTAACCTGCCGGCAATCAGCCGCGGTTATAATCCGGGGAATTGATGCAAGCACGGGAAAAGAAGTCTTGCCGGTCAAAATTTCCGCATTACGCACGGATTCGTCGCTGAACTCCGCAAGAGCTACCGTGCCCACGCCCGCGCCGATACCAAGGACAACACCGATCAGAAAAATAGCCAGTCGGTTCGGCTTAAACGGTTTTTCAGGAAGCCGGGCAGGATCTATCATGGTAAAACGCCCGGCTTTCTGCTCTTTTTCCAGACCATAAGCCACATTGGCCTCCAGCAGTTTCTGGGACAAATCGTCATATTTCGCCTGCCAGTTTCTCCGCTTTGCCTGAAAATCATTATACATCTCTTCCACATGGGGAGTGGAATCAATCCACCTGTTTAACTCGTCCTCTTTTTTCTGTAATTCAATACGTTGCCGCTTCACTGAATCAATCTCCGATTGCAGCCCGGAAAGCTGAGATGACATGGTGATATAGGCTGGATTATCAGGTAACTCACTTGCGCTGCCCATCTCATCCGCCGCCACTTTCTCGGTCAATCGCGCAATTTCCTTCCGAGTATTGATTACATCAGGATACTGGTCCGTAAACAGGGTTTCAAGCCGGTTCAACTCGATCTTCAGATGCTCAAGCCTTTTGACATCCTCTAACTCCAGGGAGGGAGAGAGATTGACAAATTCCACCTGCAGCGTACTCTGCCGTTCTTTAAGTGTGCTCAGTTGTTCGTCAAGCCTTTCTTTTGCCATCTCCACGCTGTGACGGCTCTGCAAATTCACCTGTAGCAGTTCCGGCAGTTCATTAATATGCTCTTTTTTGAATTCAGAAATTTCCTGCTCGATATTATCCAGCTCACTCTTTACCTTTTTCAATTCAACTTCGAGAAAAGAAGTGGCTTCCATGGCCTGTTGTTCGCGAATCCGCAAATTTTCTTCAAGTAAAAGCGAGGCAAGGATATTTGCGACTTTTTGTACCATGACGGGATTTCCCGTGCTCTCATAGGACAAAGTGAAAGCGATGTTTGCGGTTGCCGGCCGTCCGGTTCTCCGGTCGACAATTTCAGCGCTGATATATTCGAGATTAACCTGTTCACGCATCTTTTCGACAACTTCTTCCGTTGTCACCTTTTTACGCAAATTCTTGTACAGATCCAGCCTGTTAATAATTTCCAGCAAACGGGTTGTGGTCATGATTCGTTGATGAATTGTCTGCAAACGCTGTTCAGCGTATGTGGTCACTGTGGTCATGACAAAATCAGCGGGAATTTCCTGTTTTTCAATTAAAATTGTGGAAGTAGATCTATAAACCGGCGGGAGCGCCAAAGCGACAACCGTTGCAATCATTATCACTATGATTGCGGGCAGAACCAAGCTCCATTTACGGCGCTTCAGAACTCCCAGATACTCATTCGGCGACATTTCATGCTCTTCCATCTATTCTCCTTTCTCCTTTATTCAACAACCGGAAACTGGTACATCAATTTCAAAAAAATCATGTTACGGTGTCTTTCGTAATCATCTTCCCTGTCTTTGCTTACAGAATACCTGTAAGCGGCTTCACAGGAAAGATCCCGGTTAAACTCATAGTGAAGTGAGGGATTGAGAGTGGTGGTCAACTCATCAAGATCATCAGAAAAGGCCGTATCCCGGTCGGCCGTGTTCAGATAACCGTCCACACTCATGCGGGCAAAGGACCTCTCGCCAAGTCGGCGTTTTAGTGAAAAAGCCAAACCAGTGCGCTTGGTGACGCCATCCCGGCCACTGGATCCGCTGATTTCATGGAAAAAATTCATCTCAGCGGTTGTGAACTCCTCTTTAAAGGTCAAGGTGAACCGCCCGCCCATTCCATCGTCATCGGCTGTATAGCCGGTTCCTTTTACCCTGACCTCGGTATGCCTGGGGCCGATATCCATAATATAGCTTAATTTTTCATTGACATTCCGGCTGAATCCAACAGTCAATTTATAATTTTCAACCTTGGAACTAAAAAAATCATAGCTGGAGTATCGGGCATTCAGTCTGGCGGTGGTCGGCTTGGTAAAATCAAGACTCCGGCTCAGTCCGACAACAAAATTTTGCCCGGTATACGTGTCATTGTCGTCAACTTCAAACTGATCGTCTTGATACGAATAAGAGGAAAAAAATGCAATTTTTTCCGATGCCTGGTAATCAGTCGACAAGGAATAATGCTGCTGCCTCCTAACATCCGTGTTAAAAATATACCCGGTGACATCAATATCGCGATCCGGCCGGGAATCAACGGTATAACGGGCTTGCCCGGAAAATTTCATTAATGGATTGACCTGGTAGCTCACTCGCCCATCATAATATTCTTCTATATCGTTTAATTCGTCATTATCCGCATAATCCAAGCCGTCAATACGGCATTTGAGCAGAGCCGACAAACGCTCTGTCCGCTCCCGGACCTGGATTCCCATAGAGGCGGTGGTTATAAAATCATCCACCTTGTTGTCCCGGCTGAAAAATATATTATCATTATACTCACCGCGAACCGAGGCATTGGTAATTACACGAAAATCATCCGCTGCACTATTTTGCGCCGTCAGAACCAAAAAAAGAACCGGGAAAAAAGCAAACTGGTTTCTCATGGAACAACTACCATATCTCCGCGGCGAAGCTTTATATTCTGAGCTAGATTTTTTCCTGCGGAAACATCATTATAATTAAATGTGAAAATTCTGGTTTCCCCATCCTTTTCTTCGCGTATGATTCGAATTTTTTTACGCTTGGCAAAGGAATTCAACCCGCCGGCCATAGTAAGCGCCTGCAATACATTGACATTTGCATTGATCACAAAACGTCCGGGATGATTGACCCTGCCGATAATATAGATAAACATGCTGTTTGCCTGCTGGACGATCACGGTTACAACAGGATCAGGCACAAAACGGGAAACCTTTTGCGTAATTTCCTCTTTTAACAGGGCAATGGTTTTTCCCTCGGCCGTTATCCGGCCGATCAAAGGCAGAGAGATGGTGCCATCGGGCAGGACAACAAGAATTTTTGTCTGGGCCTCATCCTTCCAGACCGAAATATCAAGCACATCTCCAGCGCCTATCCGATATTGTTCCCCATTCGGCAGGCCGGCATCATCTTCCTTTTCCACATCCTGTAAAGATGCGCAAGCCGACAGCAGGAAAAGGCAAATCATCAAGCATATAAATCGTTTCATAGCGAGTCCTTAAATCTTTTTACTCCAGGGTTTTCAGCGCCTCCCCGGCCTTTTCAATATCGCGAAAATACTCCCCGCTGTTGACGGCATCCTGAAGACGCTTACGGGCCTCCTCTTTCTGCCCGCTATCAGCAAGCACCATTCCAAGATGGTAATTCAAAACCGGATTTTTCGGTGCAGCGCTCAGGGCCTGTCCAATTATTTCGGCAGCAAGATTGGATTTGCCCATTTTGAAATATATCCAGCCAAGGGTATCAAGAATTTTCGGTTCATTGGGACGCATTTCCCGGGCCTGTTGGATCAGTTGCAAAGCTCTTTCCAGATTTTCCGGGTCAGGGGCATATTCACACAAAAGAAAAGCCAAATTATTTGCAGCGGGCCAGAACCGGAAATTTTCAGCCAATGCCTTCTCATACACCGCCATGGCCTGCTCATAATTCTCTGTCTGCTCATATAGTAATGCAAGGGAGATATATATTTCCCCCTGCCGGGGATTCACCTTCAGCGCCTGTTCAAATCTTGCAATGGCTTCAGTAGGCTCACCTTTAACGACATAAAGGACGGCCAGGTTGCTGTGCGGCGCGAGCCACTCGGGATTCAGCTCAATGGCCTTGGTAAAAGATTTTTCCGCGGCCTGAAAATCTTTGCGCTCCAGATAAACCTTGCCCAGCAGATTATAAGCAAAGGCTTTATCCTTGTTTTGAACGATTCTTTTTTCACAGAGGGCGATTGCCTTGTCAAATTGTTTATCTGCTAAATATATCTGAACCAGAGCTGAAACCAGTGGAAGCGAGTTATTGTTTATCCCATACCCTTTCTCCAGAAGAGAAACTGTCTCTTTCTTTTTTCCCTGCTTCCAAAGCAGATTGCTCATCCGCAGATATCCCAGGGGATTTTCCGGAACATGGGTAATAATTTTTTCATATTCTCCCCGGGCTGCTTCAATTTTTTCCCTTGACGCATAAAAATCACCAAGTACTGCTCGAACCTGCATATCGTCCTTATGCCCGGCCAAAAAATCCGTCAGCAAAGTTTCTATCAATTCAACATCTTGTTTCAGTTGATAAAACTTAATAAGTCTTTGCAATATCTCCCTGGAATCCGGATTTGCCTCAAGTCCTTTTCTCAATGTTTCTCCGCCAAGCTCAATTTCTTTATTAATAAAATGGGCTTGGGCAAGACGAAGATAGCCGGGAACAAATTGCGGCCGTTCCGTTACGCTGATCCTGAATTCGGCAACAGCGCTTTCACTATCCCCGTCCAGTAGATAGAGATTCCCCCTGATAAAATGGGCGTCCACACTTCTCGGATTTTCTTTAAGCACCTCATCCGTCAGGGCTGTCGCCTTATCAAGTTCGTTGCGCGTAAGATAAATCCCGGCAAGTTCGGTTTTGGCCTGCAGAATACCCGGCGCCGCGGGATCGCTGTCAAGCGTGAGGCACTGCTTTAAAACAGTGATCGCCTTATCGAATTTTTTATCATTAATATACAGCCGGCTGAGCTGAAAACGGAGCTGAAAACTTTTTTGATGACTCTTTATCGCCTTAATCAAGGTTTCCTCGGCAAGGCCGTGCTCTTTTTTACTTATATAAAATCGGGCCACTTTCAACGGGGAAACATCCTGATCAGGCTCCGAATCAAAAAGCGCATTTAATATCTTAGTTGCCTCATCCTTTTTCCCCAAATCCCACTTAAGACCGGCAAGAGTCAGTTTAAAATCCATATTCCCGGGCTGCAGATCAATGACATTTTCAAGTAACTCAATAGCCTCATCCATTTTTTTCTGCTGAACGGCGATCTTGGCAAGGATAATATAAAAAAGCGGCTCCTTTGGATCGGCCTTGCTTCCCTGTTTGAGCATCTCCACCGCTTTTTCTCTTTCCCCACGGCGAATATAAAGATCCGCAAGCAAAAAATAGGTTCTTGGTATGGTATTATCTTTTTCAAGCAGGCTGTTCAGCAACTTCTCCGCCTGATCAATTTTTTCAAACCGCAACAAGGCCGCACTTTTCAACAAAAGGGCCTCATTATTTTCCGGATCATTCCCTAGAACCACATCAGCCTTTTCCAGGGCATGTTCAGAATCTCCGGCACCCAAAAGCAGTTTGCCAAGCTCAAGTTGGGCGCCAAGCAGACCGTGGTCAAGTTTTACAGCCTTGGACAAAGCGCCGAAAGCCTTTTGGGGCACTCTTTCTTTGAGTTCCGTAAGTCCAAGGTAGTAGTAGGCTTCAGCATACTTCAGATCAATCTGGATGGCATTTTTAAATTCCAGACGGGCTTTCACATAATTGCCCTGTTCATAAAAGGCTCTGCCTTTTTCAAAAAACCTGACCTTTTTCTCCTCCGGCCCGCCACAAGCAGCAAGCAGGGATAATATAAAAAGGATGAGAAGAATACATACATTCCTGAAATATCGATTAACCATTTTTTCCCTCTTGATCATTTACCAAACTAAAGTTCCGAAAAGGGCGAAAGGCTGAGAATTATAAATAAAATCAACTTTTGGAGGATTCGTTGTGAACAATATGTTTTTAGAACAATTCTCGAACAAAATCAAATTCAATTATACATCCTTTGACCGAATAATCATCAGAGAATATATTCGCAAGCTTTTCTTTGAAGATTGAAGACAATAAGAATCAAGCCGGGATAGTCCAAAAAGTTGTTACGTTAGCTGAACAAAATTCTATGCAAATAATCATCTTAGGGATGTGGAAATAAATAACTTACCCATCTCCCATCCCATCTTCAGGCCATCTTCGATCAAGTAACCATTTTTAAAATCCTCAACGTAGCCCGGCTATGCCTGCGGTTTTAAAAGTGATTACTTAATCGAACCTGACCTAAATCTGAGCGCTATATGGGTAAGTTATTTATTTCCACATCCCTTACCGGAGGTTCTCATTGAAACAGTGTGGGTTCTTGAATCCATCTATCGATGCAACAGAGAGGAAATCTCACAGTTTCTTAAACTCCTGATTTCTACATCAACATTTACTTTTCCGGATACAACTGTCATACGTAATACCACCAGGCATTACAAAAAGGAAGGAGACTTTGCAGACCTTCTAATCGTTGGCCAAGCCATGAATCGGAAAACGGGAAGATATGAAAGCATACCAAAAAGCCGCAAAAAATATACCTTGACACTTATGGGTAAAGGGCCGCGTTAACCAGGCACATACTCAGCCAACACAGGCCATAACCGAATTATAAAACCCATAAGTTCCTCATATGCCTCGTCAACATCCCGGCCCGGCGCCATCGCGAGTTCCGCCCGTACCAGTGCCGGATCTTGCAACGCCTGCCTATCCGGGCATTCTTCTGCACCTCGACAAAAGAACCGATCTTTGTTCCATCGCCGATTTCGCAACCATACAGATTGACAAAATCAGCGATCTTGACATCTTTTCCTATTTTTACATCAGATGCAATTCGTTTGCAGTCTTTATCCATTTCACTTCTCTCAAAATAATCCTACACAAATTCTTTTATCTTATCACACACATATCGGATCTGCATCTCGGTAAGTTCCGGATACATGGGAAGTGACAAAATTTCCGAAGCCGCTTCCTCGGCCTTTGGGAAATCCCCCCTGCCGTATCCCAGAAACTTATAGGCATCCTGCAGGTGTATCGGGACAGGATAATGAATGCCGCAGGATATTCCCCGCTCGCCCAGAAAGGCCTGAAGTTCATCCCGCCTGGCCGCCACACGAATAGCATAGACGTGGTATACGTGCCCGGCATAATCCGCCTGGAATGGAGTTGTAATCCCGGACCCGGCAATACCGGCCAGAAGTTCATTATAAAGACCGGCATGTCGACGCCGCGCCTCGGTCCAATCGGCCAGATACTGCATCTTCACGCTCAGCACACCGCCCTGGAACCCATCCATCCTGGCATTCCAACCGATTATGGAATGATAGTATTTTTTCTGCTGGCCATGATCACGGAACATTCGCATTTCTGCTGCAAGTTCCGGATTATTTGTAGTAACAGCGCCCGCCTCGCCATAAGCGCCCAGGTTTTTCCCAGGATAAAAACTGAAACAGCCTGCGTCACCAATGGAACCGGCCCGCTTTCCCTTATATTCCGCCCCGTGCCCCTGGCAGGCATCTTCAACAACAACCAGTTTATGGGCCCGGGCGATTTCTATTATCGGGTCCATATCCGTCATCTGGCCATAAAGGTGTACAGGGACAATGGCTTTCGTTTTTGCGGTTATTGCAGTTTTTATATTTTCCGGGCTGATATTGTATGTGAGTTCATCCGTATCGACAAATACCGGAGTCGCCCCGCAGAAACTTATCGCCTCTGCAGTTGCAATAAATGTATTGGGCGAAGTGACCACCTCATCACCAGGCCCAACTCCAAGTCCCAATAGCGCCATCCACAAAGCCTCAGTGCCGCTGCCGACCCCGATCGCATGCTCAGTCCGGCAGAACGGTGCAAAAACCTTCTCAAATCTCTCCACCATCGGACCGCCGGCAAAAGCACTTGAGTCCAGGACCTCCTGCAAAACCACCGCAATCTCGTCTTTAATCGGCCCATACTGAGCCGTAAGATTAAGAAATGGAACTTTCATTTATCTATTTCCAGTTTTTAAAAACAAAAGCTTAATCCTGTCTTTTAAAAAGCACTCTCTCAAACCCAAGAGCCACCACCACAAATTTCTGCAGCCGAAGATTCCCATACTTTGTTTCAAGCTTTTCCCCGTACTCTTTTACCTGTTTTTCGCCATTTTTCATCTGTTCTGCAATCTCGGGAATCCGGCTCAGCTCTTCTTCAGACAGCCCCCTTGCCTGGTCGGCGCTCATGCCGGCATCTTTAAGCTTTACAAACTTAAACTCGATCAAAACATCAAATACTTTGCCATACCTCTTATCAGGCCTGATAATCATGGTCAAATCAGCATATCTGCGGTCAATCTCCTTTTCGGAATCCATGATATAGATAATATCATTGTAAAGAAGGGTTAAAAAAGCGGTTTTTATAGTCAGTTCATTTGCCCATTTGTAATCCCTGTTATGGAAAACCTTAAAATATCTCTCCTCCATGAACCTGCATAAAGGCGCCATATCCCCTTTTGCGTAAACTTTTTCCGCGGCAAGCTTTCCATCATCCCTGTCATCGGGTTCAGGCAGGAGCATTTTCCGCACCCGCTCCACATAAAGACCCTGCATTACCAGATTGGGAACTTTTAAAATAACCTTTAGATCTTCAGTATCACCTGCAATGGTCAATACCCCGAAATAATAGAGAAAAGATACCAGGAAGGTATTATCCCGTGATTTATCCGTCAGCATCTCCTTGATGCCGAAACGATCCTCAATCTCTGAGACACTGACCCCATGATCTTTTTTAATTAAATGCATGAGAATATCTCTTCCCCGAGGGATTTGAGCAATATACTCAAGCTTTGCCTCATCCACAGCAAGGTTCGAATCCAGCATCTTTCTCGGATATCGGCACGATTTTTCAAACTGTTCCAAAAAATAAATGGATAACGTAGGGTTATAAACAGACTCATCCGCCCCATGGGAAAAAGTATACCCGTTATAATAAGTCTGCATCATATCCACAGCCTCTTGAATTTTCTCCTTTTCAAGACCGCATTCATCAACAATTTTTTTGATTACATCCTCAAGTTCAGCCTGCTTAAATCCGCACAGATCATTAAACTCAGGCTCAAAATAGACATTTTTAGCAATATTATACCCGCTTGTGATATCACTCATAACAACCGGAGAAACCCCTGTAATAAACACACGATCAAACATGGAACCTGAAGTGGAGGATTTTATGGCCTTGA
>JAYEJK010000122.1:0-4047 GCA_034660535.1 Thermodesulfobacteriota bacterium
CTAAAAGAGAATTTTCAAACAGGCTCTTAGAGATGGGGACGAAATAATTTTCATGCGTGTTTTATTAATAGATTTCAATCCCTTCATGCCTGCGGTTACTCCTATCTCACTGGGCAATCTGGGGGCCGTGTTAAAGGCGTCGGGCCATGAGGTAAAGGTCTTAAGCCTTGGATCGACCAGTTGTTTCAGCATTAAGGGTCTGCTCTCTTTTATAAAGGATTTCAAGCCCAGGCTTGTCGGCTTTGGGACTTATCAGAGGAATATTTTTCAGGTAAGGGCTTTGGCCGAGATGATTAAAGAGGTGTCTCACGACTGCTCTGTAGCGATTGGTGGTCCCCAGGCGACTTTTCTCCCCGACAAAGCGCTTTCGGTCATGCCTGAGATAGACTATGCCAGCCGCGGTGAAGGCGAACTCGTTATCAAGGCGATTGTAGATGCCATAGAAGGAGGGGCCGGAGAGGCGCCTATCCCTGGTGTGACTCTGCGCGCCAAGGATGGTCACTGCATTACCGGGCCGGCGTTTGCCGACCTGCCTAAAAACCTGGACTGCTATCCCTCGCCATGGCTTACCGGTGTTCTTGATCCGGCTGACATGGAAGAGTCGATCATGCTGACATCGCGAGGCTGTCCTAACAACTGCGCTTTCTGCTTTACACCGGCGGCATTTGGAAGACAGACCCGCTGTCAGTCGATTGAACGGGTGTTGGAAGATATCGCCTGCGTTTGTCGATCAGGTCCTGCGCGTCTCTGGTTTGCCGACCCGAATTTTTCATTCAGCCATAAACGGGTGATCGGGATTCTGGAAGGAATTTTGAGCCGGAATCTTAATGTTGACATGTGGATTGAAACCCGTGCTGATATGTTGACGCCTGAACTGATCACCCTTATGAAGCGTGCAGGGGTTCATTCTATTGCTATGGGGCTGGAAAGTGTTTCCCCTAATGTATATCCACGGCTCAACAAAAAAATAGAGCCCGAAAAAATCGGACAGGCGGCGCGTACAGCCTTGAAGGCAGGCATGGACGTGGAGCTTTTCAGCCAGTATGCCCTGCCTGGCGAGAGGTTGGACGATGCCATGCAGACATTGCGGTTTGTCAAAGATTGCGGTGTGGCGATTCGTGGCAATAGCAATGCCCAGCAGATGCAGCTCTACTTTGGTTCCTGGATTCACTCCAACTATAAAGAGTATGGTGTGCGGCCTTTACGAAATGATATGCCTCCCTATTTAACTATCGGCACTGAGTTTGAAACCGAATGGATGTCCAGGGAGGAGATCAAAATAGTGAAAAACGCATGGTACGCCGAATCCGTGGACGGCGGCAAGAGGGTGGTGTCGTGACCATAGCTGTAAATCCCTTTGGCAGTCGTCCTCCCGAGTCGGTTTACATTTTCCTTGATCCGGAAGCCGATCCGGATAAGCGGAAGCAACTGGTTGGATGGCTTGATGCGGTTCTGCCTTTTCTTAACTGGCGCTCTCATGTTTTTCTTTTGGATCAAGGCGATTCAGAGGATACTTCGGTCATAGAGGAATTCGTAAACCTGTTAACTCGTTTTCTGGAGCGAAACAGGCTGGCGATCTGCTATTTGCATCCAATTGTTCAATTGCGCTCTTGTGACGTACAGGCACAGAGGCAATGGGACAGGTTTCTCGCCCCTACCAAGGCATTTCAGGTGAATGCTTTTCAGGAGCAGAACGAGGTGCGGCTGCTTGTGTCGCCGATTATTGAACCCGGGCCGGATGTGTCGGCTGCGGAGGCACTGCAGGCGGCATCCTTTTTCAACTCACGTTTTGCTATTCCCAGCTTCTATCTTTCAGGCAATCAGTTGCATGAGTTCGTTGATATGGCTGATAAGGCCGACATGAGGTTTTATATTGATCGTGATTTAAAGAACAAAAGCATTGTCGGCCAGCTTTGGGCGAATCATATTTTTGAGACGGTTTTGGACCGGGTTGCTGATGAAAAAGGAACCCTTTTATCTTCATGCCGCGGTCATCTGGTTGTAGATGAGAGTCATGGAGGTATTTTTTCGTGCTTCAAACAGTGGGAACAGGGGACTCCTGATGTTTTTATAAATCAAAATCAGGGAGATGGAAATGGGCCGGGGTTGCCAGGTCCTTTGCCCCAGGCGTATTGCCCCGGCTGTATCGGCCTCTCACTTTTGTCAATGAGGGAGAATGTTGAGGTCAATGACCTTGAGAGTGAAGGACACCAGGTTTTTTCCAAGGTGGGGCTGGCTTTATCAGGATGTTCGGAGTATAGGATTGCTGCTGAACTGGCCCATCACGCTTCTGAATTGTCGGAACAGGACAAGGAGCGGGGAGCGGTTCTGCTTTATGAGGGACTCTGTTACCTTAACTTAAACGAATTCGAAAAGGCGGATGATACGCTCAAGTCGGCAGGCAGGTACTCGGCCGACCAGGGGGGTGTGGCCTATCATCGTGGTCTGGTTCAGTTTGCTTTGTGTAATTATGTTGAGGCCCTGGACAGGTTTAAAAAGGCGCTTGAATCCGGATCCGAACAGGTGTCTGTTTCAGATATCTGTTATCAGATAGCGCTCTGCCACATCAATATGGAGGAATACGGCGCAGCCCGGCCATATCTGGAACGTTATATTGTCCTTGAACCGCAAAAGCAGTCATCGCCGGTTTCTTTTTATCTGGGTGTCTGCGATTTTGGGGAGGGCAGGCTGGAGTCGGCCATAGATCATTTCAAACACGCCCTTAGTATCCGGACGGAGGAAGAGAACCCGGGGCGTATCCATTTTTATATCGGCGCCTGCTTGAAAGAGATAGAACGTTTTGATGAAGCTATCGAAGAGCTTGAGAAAGCTGTGGATGCTGATCCGGATGACCATGCAAACTTTAACTTGCTTGGTTTTTGCTATTTCAAGATCAAACAGCATGAAGAGGCCGCAGCCTGTTTTCAAAGGGCTGTGGAAATCGATCCATACTCTGCCGTTGATTGGGCCAGCCTCGGTTCAAACCTCAGGGACCTGGGAAAAATAGAGGAAGCCGTGGAAATGTACAAAAAGGCCCTTGCGCTGGATCCAACCATGGAATTTGCCCGCATCAATCTGACTAAATTGACAAAGATACTTAATTCTTGTTGATTGTTTTGTTTTTTTTATTGAAAGCTGATAAATTGAGGGTAAACGCTTACAAGTTGAGTGTTTTCACTTCTTTTACCCAAGTGAACGGTTACAATTTAGGAGCCCAAAATGGCACCCGCCACTCAGAGGAAAGGCAAAATAAATCGCAAGACAAAAGAGACAGACATTAAATTGAGAATCTGTATTGACGGACATGGAAAGTCCGATATTCAGACCGGTGTTCCTTTTTTGGATCATATGCTGACTCTGTTTGCAACGCACGGATTCTTCGACCTTGTTGTTTCAGCATCCGGTGATACGGAGATTGACGGCCATCATACGGTTGAAGATATCGGAATCTGTCTGGGGCAGGCAATAAAGGATAGTCTGGGGGATTTCAGTTCAATAAAACGATACGGGTTTGCCGCAGTTCCCATGGATGAGACCTTGGTCAGGGTCACTCTGGATTTCTCTAACCGGCCGTTTTTGGATTACGGAATTACTGTTTTAGATCAGAAGGTCGGGGATTTTGACACTGCATTGGCTAAGGAGTTTCTGAGGGCACTGGTCCTTCACGCCGGCATGACTCTGCATGTGGAGATGCCTCACGGCGAAAATACTCATCATATCCTGGAGGCTGCTTTCAAGGCCCTGGGAAAGGCATCGGATCAAGCAACTACTAAGGAATCCAGGGCTCGAGGACCCGTATCTTCCAAAGGTTCTATATAGTGCTTAGGGCTCAAGTAAAAATAACTTGTACATCTTCCATCTCATCTTCAGGCCGTTTTGGGCCGATTGTGAGCGCAATATTGTCCAACTTATTTTTACTTGAGCCCTTAGGGTCTGGAAAGAAATAACTTGGGTAATTCCGATCCGAAATGTGTTGCAGATTTAGTCGGTTTGATATTCACGAAACCGCAAGCGTAGCAGGGCTACGGTGAGGATTTCGGGGATGTC
>JAYEJK010000123.1:0-4045 GCA_034660535.1 Thermodesulfobacteriota bacterium
CAAATTAGCGCTGCTAGTCCTGCGGTTTTGTAACCTCACAATCGGCCCAATCCGACCTAAATCTGAGCGCAATATTGTCCAACTTATTTTTACTTGAGCCCTTAGCAGTATTCGGTTAGACACGTTTTTCTTTTCATGTTACTTTTAACAAGGTTTGTATGAAGGCTATATCTATTTTTTTCATCTGTTTTTTGCTGCTGATCCCGGTCGCTTCACCGCTCATGGCCGCCCACGGTGTCAGTATTGACGGTCAGCTCAAATATGGTCCGGGTTTTGAACGGTTTGAATACACATCAGAACATGCGGTAAAGAGCGGACATCTTGTCATGCACGGCCTGGGCGGTTTTGACAAGATGAATCCCATGACTCTTAAAGGATCGGCGCCGGACGGATTAAATGAGCTTGTATTTGAGACACTGGGTGTCCCCAGCCTGGATGAGGCTTTTGTTGAATACGGTCTTATTGCCGAGGATATAGCGCTAGCGCCGGATGGGCTCTCGGTCACATTCACGATCAATAAAAAGGCCAGGTTCTCAGACGGCGCCCCTGTCACTTCTCATGATGTCAAGTTTTCCCTTGATACGCTGAAAAGTGATGCCGCCCACCTTTTTTACCAGGCATACTTCCACGACATTACCAGTGCGGAAGTGCTCGATGAGCACAGGGTCAGATTCCTGTTTGCAACAAAAAACCGGGAACTGCATATGGTCGCATGTCAGATCCCGGTATTGTCACGAAAATTTTACTCTGTCCACCCTTTCGATACCATTTCCATGGTCCCGCCTATTGGTTCCGGCCCGTATATCGTTGACATCGTTAATACCGGAAAATCAATTAGTTACAAGCGGAATCCTGATTACTGGGCCAGGGATCTGAATGTGAGACAAGGTATGTTCAATTTCGATTCCATCTCCTTTAAATACTTTAAGGATCAAGTTGTTTCCGTCGAGGCATTCAAGGCCCATGAATTTGATTTCATGCATATAAACATTGCCAAGCAATGGGCCCGGGACCTCACAGGATCCCGTTTTGATAAGAAAGAAATTGTTAAAGACACCTTGGCACACAGGAACAACGCAGGCATGCAGGGGTTTGCATTTAATATCAGGCAACCCCTGTTTTCGGATAGAAGAGTTCGGAAGGCAGTGGCAATGGCCTTTGATTTTGAATGGGCCAATAAGGCGCTTTTTTTTAACCAGTACACACGCTGCAACAGCTTTTTCAGTAATTCGGAATTGGCGGCGCCAGCCATGCCTGATGCAGAGGAACTCAAGCTGCTGAGTCCTTTCAGAGACCAATTGCCTCCAGCGGTGTTCACCGAGCCGCCGGCTCCATTTTCGACAAAGCCGCCGAACAGCCTGAGAGGGAATTTGAGAAAGGCAAAAAAAATTCTTGAAGAGGCGGGCTGGACCGTGCGGGACGGCCGGCTTGTGAATAGTGACGGGATCCCTTTTGAATTCGAGATACTCCTGGTCTCTCCTTCCTTTGAACGTGTTATGGCATACTTTGCAAAAAATCTGAAAAAGCTGGGAATCAAGGTCGATTACCGGACCATTGACCCGGCGCTTTACACCAGGCGGATAAACAGTTTTGACTTTGATATGACTGTCCAGGTCTTTGGCCAGTCCCAGTCGCCGGGCAACGAACAGAGAGATTACTGGCATTCGAGCAGCGCGGACCGGACCGGGTCCAAGAATATTATCGGGATAAAAGACCCGGTTGTGGATCGGCTTGTGGATAAAATCATCTACGCAAAGACGAGGCAGGAGCTTGTTACAGCCTGCCGGGCCCTGGACAGGGTTCTCTGGTACGGTTATTATGTCGTGCCCAACTGGTATCTTTCCCGGCACAGGGTCACATACTGGAACATATTCGAGCGCCCTCAGACACTCCCTCTATATTACAATTATTTTCAGGCTCTTATGACTTGGTGGATGAGACCTTAATGGCTGCCTATATTTTTAGACGCATATTGCTTATGATCCCGACGTTGTTCGGGATCATGCTGATTACTTTTACGGTGACCCAGTTTGTGCCCGGCGGGCCGGTTGAGCGGATGCTTGCCCTTATGCAGACCCATTCCTTTGGCGGGAGTGAAGTGGGAGTGTCCACAACCTCTAATCTATACCAGGGGGCCAAGGGACTTGACGAGGAACGCCGTGAACAATTAAAAGAGTTGTATGGTTTTGATAAGCCGCCTGTGGAACGGTTTTTGATAATGATGAAGAACTACATCCTGTTTGATTTCGGGGAGAGTTATTATCATCATCAAAGCGTGGTTGCTCTGGTGATCTCCAAACTTCCGGTATCAATGTCCCTGGGATTGTGGACCTTTCTCATTGTTTACTGCACGTGTATTCCTTTAGGCATTTCAAAAGCAGTGCACGACGGTTCCCGTTTTGACGTGATCACCAGTTCAGCGATTCTCGTGGGGTATGCCATTCCCGGCTTTGTCCTGGCGATCCTTTTGATCGTGCTTTTCGGAGGCGGTAGTTTTCTTAACATTTTCCCTTTAAGGGGACTGATTTCGGACAACTGGTCTGAAATGAGCACAATTGGAAAAATTCTCGATTATCTATGGCACATGGTCCTCCCGATTATCTCAAGCACGGTGGGTAGTCTGGCGGTCATGACACTTCTGACCAAGAACAGCTTTCTTGAGGAAATCCGTAAACAGTACGTGTTGACGGCCCGGGCCAAGGGTTTATCTGAAAATCGGGTGCTTTACCGCCATATTTTTCGAAATGCGATTATTCCGATTATTACCGGATTCCCCGGGTCGTTCATAACTGCATTTTTCACCGGCAGCCTGCTGATTGAAACGATTTTTTCACTGGACGGCATGGGGCTGTTGGCATATGAATCCATATTGAACAGGGATTATCCGGTTGTGCTCGGCACGCTTTATTTTTTTACAATGATCGGTCTTGTCTCACGGTTGCTTTCAGATTTGAGTTACGTGCTGGTGGATCCTCGTATCACATTTGAAAGCATGGAGTGAAGTGTAAGGAACAGCTGTTAGCCATTAGCGGTTAGCTTTTAGCTTGTGGTGTTTCTTCTTATTGATTTTTTAAGCTAACAGCTAATTACTAAAAACTAGTTATTTCCAAATGGAAAGTTTAATCCGTCGGGCATTTCCATACCCTCAGGGAACTCGAATGGAAAATCAGCGGGCGGCATCCGCCCACGGGGCGCGTCCATTGACTGCCCACGTCTTGACCGCTGTTGCCTGTCCTTATCCATTCCTCCCATTAATTCCATTATGTTGGAAACCTGCGTGTAACCACTGGGGATTTCAAAGTGTTTCCCGGATGGGGCGCCTTTATTGATGTTCCTGAGTTCAGTGATTGATCCGTCGTCTGATTGCGTGCGAATCGGCATGGCCAGCTTATCCGACACCCAGATAATCGACTTCGTGGTCATGTTCATACCCATGACATTCATTGATGTAACCACTTCCTTTTTTGTACACATAAAGCCGTTAACCTTTTCACTCCCCAGGACCCTTTCGTTAGAGGAGGGATTGGTTGATTTCATAACTCGCTCTAATTCCTGTTCGTTGAAAAGGTTCTGCGTGTAGAGTTTTTTGTCGGGATTCAGCATCCATGTAATATTTTGGTCCTGGCGATGAATTATGATCATTTTACCGCCGCCTTGTTGGGACATGTCTTGTTCCATGCGCATTTTGTCTTTTGCCATGAAAATTTTTCCCTGACTCATCACAACTCCGCCCGGGTTAATCATGACCTGATCGGCTGAAAATTCCGTGATTTTGCCTCCAAACAGTCCAAACGCGGATGATCCGCTCAATAACAACATGACGGCCGCAAGGCCCAAGATCAATCCGGATTTTTTTCCCTGTAATAAATTGCGCATGTCTTCATTTCCTCCTTTTTTTGATTATTAGGGGTCAGAAAAAAAATTTTTCTGATTATAACGGATTTGGGGGAGGCGATGGGTGATGGGTGGCATGGACAAACTTGTTTGTCCGTGTCTCCTTTTTGGCTCGGTGACCAGGCGATTTCATAAATGCGCATGACTCGAA
>JAYEJK010000124.1:0-4044 GCA_034660535.1 Thermodesulfobacteriota bacterium
GCAAGAAATCAAAAGGGTGAAATATTTTTAAATAGTTACACGCAACTGTTAAGGTACTTATACCCCTCAGGGGGGTACTGAACAGAGTCCAGGACCTTTAAAAATTTCCAGTTTATCTGGGTTAGAATACAAGAAAAAGATTGCGGAGGGGCATGTCCAATTTGTCTAATGTCAAGGGCTGACCCCTTGTCTTTGACCCCTTGTCTTTCACGTTCAGGGTTCAGGGTTGAACCGGAACCGATGACATTTGACAAAATCAAATGTCATCGACTGTAGCAAACCCAAAAAGGGTCTTTGCATTCAGGGTGGTCTTTCGGGCAACCTCTTCAAGAGTGATCCCTTTAATCTCTGCCACTTTTTGAGCCGTATAAAGGACAAACGCCGGTTCGTTGGACTTCCCTCTTTTCGGCGCAGGCGCCAGAAACGGTGCATCCGTCTCCAGGAGGAGGCGGGACAGTGGAACCTGCCTTACTGCATCCTGCAGTGATTCTGCCTTGTTAAACGTCACAACACCAGGGATTGAAACATAAAACCCCAGATCGATGACCCTGGCTGCCAACTCCGCGTCACCGGAAAAACAATGCATCACACCTCCGGCAGGGAACGGGGCATATTCCAGCAGGCCGGCAAGAATATCCGAATGGGCCTTCCGATCATGGATAATCAGCGGGAGAGCAATATCTTTCGCAATTTTAATCTGGCGCAGGAAATGCTCTTTCTGGAGTTCAGGGGGCTCATATTGTTTAACCAGATCCATTCCGATTTCACCCCAGGCCACAACCTTTGTTCGGCCGGCAAGTTTAATCAGTTCCCTGTAGTGATTGTCCGTCACATCCCCTACATTATGGGGGTGCACGCCCACTGCGGCATAAACTCCCTCATACGCCGCGGCCAAGTCGACTGCCTTTTTTGAACTCTCGAAATCAATGCCGATCGTTATCATGCGGGTTACGCCGTTGACCACAGCCCTTTCAATCACACTGCCGCACTCCTGCACAAGGGGGTCCATATCGAGATGGCAGTGCGTATCAACAACGATTACGCCCTTTGGTAAGAGAGGCAGTGGCATTTTCCTTTTCTTCTTTTTTTTGGACAAAACGACCTTCCTGAAAATGTAAATTTATTTTTGAGCGGACCCTGAGTTGATTCACGATTGTACTAACAGATTATTATGATACGTGCAACATGCCTTCCATTGGAGATTTAGACACTGCAACAAGCAGGTCTTTCATGAATGCCAGCAAATAGTTGACAAATACCCGCTGCTCGGGCTATCCTTGACTGGCTTAAGGGAGGAATAAAAATAATAATACGCTATATAGTGCCTGAACGAAAACCCCTTAGTTGCGAGCTGTCATTGCGAGGAGTGAGGAACGAACGACGAAGCAATCCCTTATTTCCAAAAGATTGCTTCGGTCATGCTTCCCTCGCAATGACGGGAAAAGTGTAAATCGGAGGGTTTTCGTTCAGGCACTATATAGGTTACAGACAACATGACATCACCTATTATTGAAGCTATTTATAAACGCCGCTCTATTCGTGAATACACGAATGATGAGGTTACTCTGGAACAGCTCAGGGAAATTGTTCACGCCGGGACCTGGGCACCCTCGGGCCTGAACAATCAGCCCTGGAGATTCGTAATTGTTCGCGACCCGGCTGTCCGGGAACAACTCGCCGGAGAGACTCATTACTCTCATATTATCAAGGCAGCGCCTGCCGTAATAGCCGTCTTCCTGGACAAGGGCGCCATGTACGATGAAGTCAAAGACCACCAGTCGGCAGGCGCCTGTATTCAGAACATGCTCCTTGCCGTTGAGGCCATGGAGCTTGGCGCTGTCTGGCTGGGCCAGATTTTGAAAAACAAGGACAAGGTGAACGAAATCCTCTCTCTTGGAAATGAATATGATCTGATGGCCGTACTCGCCATCGGACATCCCATTCATAAGGACCAACAGTCAACAAGAAAAGAGATCGATGAACTCATTCTGTCCACTTTATAACATTTCTCAAATAAACCTTTGAACCTTGAACCCGGAACCCCCAACAGGAGGATAAATCATGAAATCATTTATTCAACAAAAAAGTTCGATCTTTATTAATCTGCTTGTATTAACTGCTATCATGCTGTCGTCAGGCGGCTGCGCCTACTTTAACAGCGATTCCGATGGAAAAATTGCCGCTACGTCCTCTTCGATTGAGGAAGACATGATTCAACCATTTTACCCGTCAAATTTTCGCGACATTCAGGTTCCGGGTGAACTGAAATGGGACCGGAAAAACAGCATGTCCATCAAGACCGCATCCTTTGCAGGCGGCATTTTGTGTTTTAAAGGACGGGTGGAAATAAGCTCCCTCACTGACTTCTTTACAAGCAGCATGAAAAAGGACGGCTGGGAACTGGTTGGTTCTATAAATTATGAAAGTGTTTTCCTTGCATTTATTAAACCCAGCCAGACGTGCATGATCAAAATTAACGAAACCAGCTTTCATACGGAAGTATACATTTACATAACCGAGGACATAAGCAAGAATCGGCAGAGTAGTGAAAATATCAGCACCGGCCGGTTCAGGTCCGACAATGCGGACAGAGGCCGGATAATTAGCGAAAATGTTCGTGACAGCAGGTTTTAGTAGTTACGATTCAGATGTTTAAAGGTTCAGAGGCTTTTTTATTCCCGCGCTGGAGCGTTGGAATAACAATATGAATTCTTTACTAAAAGATAAAAATATTCTTGTCGGTGTTACAGGCAGCATTGCTGCATACAAAACAGCGGAGATTGTCAGGGGACTCCGGCGTGACGGCGCACACGTTACTGTCGTAATGACCCGGGCAGGCGAAAAGTTCGTGACCCCTCTCACATTTGCCGCGCTTTCCGGTAACCGGGTTCATGTGGACATGTTTGATACGGAATCGCCGGAACACATCCCTCACATCTCACTTGCAAAAAAATCCGACCTCATCCTGGTGGCCCCTGCCACAGCCCGGACCATCGCTCGGATGGCCTATGGATCCGCTGAGGATCTGCTCTCTGCAATAATTCTTGCTTCGCGCACCATGATCGTGGTCTGCCCTGCCATGAACAGCAGTATGTTCCTTCATCAGGCCACTCAAGACAACCTGAAACGGATCAAAAAATTTGGATATATTGTAGTAAACCCGGATAAAGGGGAACTGGCATGTGATGAGGAAGGCCCGGGCCGCCTTCCGGATTGGAACGTTATTCGAGAAACCGTTCTTGCCGCTTTTTCAAAACAGGACTTAAAGGACCGGTCGGTGCTTATTTCAGCCGGCCCGACCCGTGAACCTCTGGATCCGGTACGATTTTTAAGCAATTACTCCACCGGAAAAATGGGGTATGCCCTTGCAACAACCGCCAGGCGCCGAGGGGCATCAGTCACACTTGTAAGCGGTCCCACATCCATTCCCGCGCCATTGTGGGTAAAGCTAATCAAGGTAGACACGGCGGAGGAGATGTACAAGGCGATCTTGAATTTTCACGAGCATTTCTCCATAATCGTAAAAGCTGCGGCTGTTTCGGACTTCCGGCCTGCCGGAATGTCAGCTCACAAGCTAAAAAAGGCAACCAGCGAAATGAAATTTGCCTTAAAAGAAAACCGCGATATCCTGAAGGAACTGGGCCGAAGGAAAAAGAAAAAGGGCGCCGGCGCCCCATTCCTGGCAGGATTTGCAGCGGAAAGCAAAGACCTGAAAAAAGAAGGCAAAAGAAAACTCGAGGAAAAAAATTTAGACATTATTGCCATAAACGACATCACCAGGAAAGATTCCGGCTTTGGATCAGACAACAGCCTCCTAACCCTGCTCGACAGGAGAGGTAAACTGGAAGAGCTGCCCCTGATGTCCAAGGAAGAAACCGCAAACCTGATATGGGACCGCATAGTCGGCCTGCTCTGATTCCTTTGACACACTAAGGGCTCAAGTAAAAATAAGTTGGACAATATTGCGCTCAGATTTAGGTCGGATTGGGCCGATTGTGAGGTTACAAAACCGCAGGACTAGCAGCGCTAATTTGAGGATTTTGT
>JAYEJK010000125.1:0-4011 GCA_034660535.1 Thermodesulfobacteriota bacterium
CTTCCCTCTGTCAACGCTTCAGCCAATACATTACTGTAATTGCCGCATGACTCGAGGCTGGTGTGATTTGCTAGACCTTCACCATAAGACTCTTTCATTCTCTATCCTTTACCGGTTTTAATCGGCGCTTTCGGTCCGACCCCAGATTAACAGATTAATGCACAGATTAATGCCCAGATTAATGGCAGATTACATGGTGTCATGCATTTTAAATGGCCATTTTTGCTACAATTTCGCATGGCCGCTAACATATATCAAGCATATATCAAGCATACTGAATCACAATGAGGCTTGTATATATTAGAGTGCAGGGAAATGTAATTGTCGTCGATCATCGACTTGTCAAAATAAATAGCAAAGATCCTGATGTTTGTTTAAATAATTAACATAAAACAGTCCAAAAAATCTGGAATTCAACACATGCGGATAATTAAACAAAGGAATGCAGGATTCAGCGGCCTTCATGGCCCAATTGCACATTGAGGCTCGGGAAATTTCAATGCCTAACCTGACAAATTGTTTCTCCTGACGATAAAACGGCAAGGCATCAACAAATTTTCATCTTCGGCCGATTCGGGCCACTGGAACCGATCCTTTTCCAAACGCTTATGCCAGAGGCAGAAACCGTTACGTGGATCTTCTTGATCACGTCTTCGTCTTCTATCATAAATTTACTATTGAAATTTGGGGAAAGCGAAGTATATAAAGGTGTTATTCAATTTTTAATTTCCAATTCAGGCATCCTGAGTTTGAAAAATATATACCTGTTAAAAAAATGCCGATATTCTCATTTATCAGAATTTCTCTGCAAATGATCAATCCTATATCCGGCAATATACCAAATAAATAATTTTCCCGACATCCTTCCCATCCAAACAGGAGAAAATTATGAATGTAATAAAGTCATTTTTCAGTGCCACCGGTGCTCTGGCAGCGGCTGTTGCCTGCCTGTTCCCGATTTTAATTTATGCAGCGGAGTTTTCAGCAGATCTTCATATCTCCGCGCCCCAGGCAGATTTTCTGTATAAATTATCCGTCATGGACACGCATTACCGTCTTGAAAAAATCAAGGGGCCCATGACCGTTCCGCCTTTTCCCACCATCGTCGACCGTGCTACCGGCGTCACCCGGGGGCTCAATCCTCAGATGAAACAATATATGGAAGAACGAGATCCGGTAAAGACCATGATGATGAGCCCCA
Source organism: Thermodesulfobacteriota bacterium (assembly GCA_034660535.1). Taxonomy (GTDB): domain Bacteria; phylum Desulfobacterota; class Desulfobulbia; order Desulfobulbales; family DAOVYS01; genus DAOVYS01. The sequence goes on from JAYEJK010000125.1 coordinate 1,202, forward strand.
TCGCTGGCTGGGCCTATATGCGAAAGGATTTGGAGAAGACGTTGGCCGGAACCAAAAAAGTTCAAGGATACACCTGCCGGGTTATTGAATTTCGGGAACCTGGTAAATCCACAGTCGCGGCCAGAGTCTGGTTTGCACAAAAACTCGATTTTATGATCAAAGAAGTCACCTATGGATTGAATGCCAATCCCGTGATGGAACTTAAGAACATCAAGGAGGGGCCGGTTGATGGAGCGCTTTTCAGGATTCCGCCGGGATATACCAAAGCCGGAGAATCAAAAACGGCTCCAGTGACAGCGGCTTCTAAATCTCCTGCAGCTGCATCTACTACACCAGCTTTCGGCAATATTATATTCATCCTCGATGCTTCCGGCTCCATGTGGGGGCAGGTGGAGGGAACGGCCAAGATCGCCATCGCAAAAGAGGTGCTCACCGGTTTGATCCGGGATCTGCCGGAGGATGCCCTAGTCGGGCTTGTGACATACGGCCACCGCCGCAAGGGGGACTGCGACGACGTTGAAGAACTGATTGCCCTGGGGCCGCTGGACAAGAAAAAAATGACGGCCCGAATCCAGGCTCTCAGCCCCAAGGGCAAGACCCCAATCAGCCGGTCCGTACGTCTGACAGCCGAGCGCATCAAACACCTGGAGGACGAAACCACCATTATCCTGATCTCCGACGGCAAGGAGACCTGCGACCCGGATCCTTGCGGTCTGGTGAAAGAACTCAAGGCGGCAGGCATTAAATTCGTCATGCACGTCATCGGGTTCGACGTTACCGAAGAGGAACGTGAACAATTAGAGTGCATGGCCAAAGCCGGTGGAGGAAAGTACTACACGGCCGGTAATGCCGGTGAGTTTTTTGCGGCTGCCCGGGAAGTGGTGGAGGCGCCGGCCTTTACCGGCGGGTACCTGAAAATAACCTCTCTTAAAAAGGGCCGGCCATTCGAGGCACGTGTGGACGTGTACCGCCAGAGCGACAATAAGAGCATGGGTAGCAATAACACATGGTACAGGCAGAAACCGGCGGAGTACAAGCTCGCGCCGGGCGTCTACTATCTGAAGGTGACGGACCGATCTGTGACACCAAAGCAAAAGCAGGAGATCCGGGATATCGAGATCGTGTCCGGCCAGACGGTGGGAAAGACCTTGTCCTTTGGCGGGGCGGGCATTTTGCGCATTAAGACGATGAAAGAGGGGCAGCCATTTGATGCCAGGGCAGATGTCTATCGCCAGAGTGACAACAAACGCATGGGCGACAAAAATACATGGTATCGCAAAAAATCGGCGGAATTCAAACTGGTGCCCGGCATTTATCGAATTTCCGTGTTGGACCGGTCCGTAACGCCGCACCAGCGGCAGGATGCTCGGGATATTGAGGTTGTATCGGGACAGACTGTGGAAAAAACACTGTCCTTCGTTGCCGGCGGGACCCTCTTCATAAAAACAGTCAAGGAGGGTCAGCCATTTGATGCCAGGGCAGATGTCTACCGCCAGAGTGACAACAAACGCATGGGCGACAAAAATACATGGTATCGCAAAAAACCGGCGGAGTTCAAACTGGTGCCCGGCATCTACCAGGTGACCGTGTTGGACCGGTCCGTAACGCCGGCGCAAAAGCAGGAGATCCGGGATGTCGAGATCGTGTCCGGCCAGACGGTGGAAAAGACCTTGTCCTTTGGCGGGGCGGGCATTTTGCGCATTAAGACGATGAAAGAGGGGCAGCCATTTGATGCCAGGGCAGATGTCTATCGCCAGAGTGACAACAAACGCATGGGCGACAAAAATACATGGTATCGCAAAAAATCGGCGGAATTCAAACTGGTGCCCGGCATTTATCGAATTTCCGTGTTGGACCGGTCCGTAACGCCGCACCAGCGGCAGGATGCTCGGGATATTGAGGTTGTATCGGGACAGACTGTGGAAAAAACACTGTCCTTCGTTGCCGGCGGGACCCTCTTCATAAAAACAGTCAAGGAGGGTCAGCCATTTGATGCCAGGGCAGATGTCTACCGCCAGAGTGACAACAAACGCATGGGCGACAAAAATACATGGTATCGCAAAAAACCGGCGGAGTTCAAACTGGTGCCCGGCATCTACCAGGTGACCGTGTTGGACCGGTCCGTAACGCCGGCGCAAAAGCAGGAGATCCGGGATGTCGAGATCGTGTCCGGCCAGACGGTGGAGAAAGAATTGCTCTTTGTTGCCGGCGGGACCCTTTTTATAAAAACAGTCAAGGATGGGCAGCCTTTCGATGCCCGTGTGGACGTGTACCGCCAGAACGACAACAAACGTATGGGCGATAAAAACACCTGGTATCGAAAAAAACCGGCGGAATTCAAACTGGTGCCCGGTATCTACTACATAAAAATTTATGACCGCAAAACCAAAGAGAAAAAAGAGGTTCGCGATATTGAAATCATATCGAGCCGGACGGTGGAAAAAACGGTTGCATTTTAACGCAACTTTCTGGTATCGAAAAAAATCATCTTCAAATGGGTTTCATGACGCAGTGAAATGATTCAACTAAGCCACTTTTATTTATCTCAGCCTGCAATCTGGGAAGAAAGGATCAGAAATGAAAAACATCCCTAAGCTTACATCTATTTATTTACTTATTCTCGTCATTTGTACAGCATCATCAGCTATGGCAGCTTCCTTCTCCGCAGACATGGTAATAGAAAAAAAGGGGAAAACTGAAACCGGAAAATTTTATCTTTTAAATCAATACTACCGCTTGGAAGTTCTGGAAGACGGCAAACCAATGGTAGTAATAGCGGATAGAAAAAAAAACGTACACCGCGTTTTAAA
>JAYEJK010000126.1:0-4004 GCA_034660535.1 Thermodesulfobacteriota bacterium
TAAGTGTTCACAGGTGTCGGTTTACAGTTTTTCTAATGAACTATGCAAGGACTAAGGAACAGAGAGAATTCCACAATTCTCTTCCACTTTATGTCTTTTTTTAACCGTGAACGGTTGCCTTATTTTTTTATAATGTGACAAAAACCGGGAGAGTGCCGGTTGAATAAGTTGGAGAGAAAAAAATGAATGTTCTTGAGCAAATCGAAAGAGAAAATATGCGTCATGACATCCCGGATTTCAGGGCAGGTGACACGGTCAAGGTTCATGTCCGAATCATAGAGGGCAATAAAGAGAGATTGCAGGTCTTTCAGGGAGTTGTGATCCGCCGGAGAAAGGGAACCATGGGCGCGGGTTTTACTGTAAGGAAAATTTCCCACGGCATTGGTGTTGAAAAGACCTTCCCTTCGCACTCGCCAAGGATTGAAAAGGTTGAAGTAATAACCCGCGGCAAGGTGCGTCGCTCCAGACTTTACTACCTCCGGAAGCTGCGCGGTAAGGCGGCCCGTATTAAAGAAAAAGGTTTTAACTAAAAACTTAAGTGCTTGCAGAAAATGACACATTTTCCTTTGAACGGGACCTTGCCCGGCAGGGCTTTGTCCTGGTTGCTGGAGTGGATGAGGCCGGCCGGGGTCCGTTGGCCGGCCCTGTCGTTGCAGCTAGCGTGATCCTGCCGCCCGACTGCGCTTACGAATGGTTTAAGGATTCCAAAAAATTAACTCCCAAGGTCCGCGAAAAGCTGTATGGCGAGCTTCGGGAAATAAACGCAATGATTGGCGTGGGCATAGTTTCGGCTGCCAAGATCGACCAAATCAATATCCTTCAAGCGTCCCTGCTCGCTATGCAGAGAGCTACGCACCTTCTTCCTTTACGACCCAACTATCTTCTGGTGGATGGAAAATTTTCCGTTCCAATCACGATTCCACAACAAGCCCTTATCAAGGGCGAGACAAGAAGCGCGTCAATTGCCGCAGCATCAATCATTGCCAAGGTGACAAGAGATGAATTGATGCAGAAGCTTCATCTCAAGTTCCCGGTATACAATTTTCATAAGCATAAGGGGTATCCAACTGTTATGCACCGCCGTGCCATACGGGACCACGGCCCGTGTGAAATTCACCGAAAGACCTTCAAAGGTGTTAGGGAATATATCTCCCGAGAATTATGACAAAAAAGCGGAAGTCATTGGGAAAAATGGGAGAGGACCTTGCCAGGGAGCATCTGAAAAAGTCGGGGTGCCTGATACTTGAACAAAATTACCGGGTGCGGATGGGTGAGATTGATCTCATAGTCGAAGATTCCGGCACACTTGTATTTGTCGAGGTAAAGACCCGCTGTGATTCAACATATGGCAGCCCGTTTGATGCAGTGACTCCGGGCAAACAGAGACAACTTTCCAAGGTAGCGCTTTTTTACCTGGGCAGACACGACATGCTCGACAGGCCTGCCCGTTTTGACGTTGTGTCGGTCCAGGTAAGAACCGGCGCTTCCCCGAAACTTGAAATAATTAAAAATGCATTTGAACTCTGTTACGGCATATGAGTGATCCATCCGGTCTTATCGGCATTACAATGGGTTGTCCTGTGGGGATCGGGCCGGAGTTGATACTACGTTTTCTGTCCGGTCCGGCGGTTCCGGACTTGTTTACCCCTGTAGTTCTGGGTAATTTAGGAGTATTCGAAAGATGCGCCCGCGACTTGGGCATCAGTCCGCAGTTTATGTCCTGGCAACCAGGCCGGACCATCACACCCGGTGCAATCGCGGTATTCGATCCGTCACCAGAGAAAACGCTGCCCGATCCGGACAGACTTATCTGGGGGAAACCCACTATTGAGACCGGCCGGGCCATGGCCGCATACATTGACAAGGCGGTAAATCTGATCCTTAAAGGGGAACTTGCCGCCATGGTCACATGCCCCATCACCAAGTCGGCCCTTAATGCAGCCGGCTATGCTTTTCCCGGCCATACCGAGATGATTGCCTCGATCTGTGGTTCATCTGATTATGCAATGATGATGGCCGGAGACAAACTCCGTGTCACCCTGGTGACCATTCATTCCCGCCTGTCAGATGTCCCGGACCTTCTTTCCACATCCGCCGTGACCAGACTTATTCAGATAACCGGCGACTCCCTGCGCAATGATTTCGGAATACTTGAACCAAAAATTGCAGTGGCCGGACTCAATCCCCATGCCGGGGAGGAAGGACTGTTCGGGGATGAGGAGATGCGGATTATCGGACCTGCAATCGACCGTGCCCGCTCGAACGGCTGGCTGACGTTCGGCCCATTCCCTCCTGACACGATTTTTCTAAAGGCGGTTGCCGGCGAGTATGATGGTGTTGTCTGCATGTATCATGACCAGGGGCTCATACCTTTCAAACTGCTTCACTTTTCCAATGGCGTGAATGTTACTATCGGCCTGCCGATTGTAAGGACATCGGTTGATCACGGCACTGCATACGATATTGCCGGGAAAGGAATCGCTGACATCGAAAGCCTTAAAGCCGCTTACAGGATGGCCGGGGAAATAGTCATAAACCGCAGAAAAAACAACATAAGTCAGGCTCGTCCGGGAATGCTGATAGCGCTTGAAGGGATAGACGGGGTGGGCAAGACTACGCAGGTCCGACTTCTGGCGGAAGCGCTGACTAAGATGGGTCATAATGTAGTTTCAACCGGAGAGCCGACGACCGGCCGGTTCGGAAAAAAAATCAGGCAGGTGCTCGTGAACAGGAATGAGGTCTCCCCTGAAGAGGAACTCGAACTCTTCATGGCAGACAGACGTGAACACGTGGAAAAGCTGATCAGCCCCAGTCTTTCCAAGGGAAAAATTGTCATCACAGACCGCTATTATCTTTCAACAGCGGCATATCAGGGGGCTGCGGGCCGGGATGAAGAAGATATACTCAAACGGAATGAGGCCTTTGCGCCGATCCCGGATCTGGTTCTCCTGCTGGTTGGAGAACCATCCCTGGGCATCCATCGAATCAAGTCGCTTCGTCAAGAGGAACCCAATGATTTTGAACAGAAATCAAACTTAAGCAAGGTAGCAGCGGTCTTTGACCGGTTAAAACGCGACTATATCAAAAGGGTTGACGCCGGAGGAAACATTGATGAAATTCACAACGCAGTAATGGAGCATGTAAAAAGACTCTTGATTTAAAAAAAGAGATTTTCCGCTCATGCCGGTTCAATAAAAAAACCCCGGAAAACATTCTAAATTGTTTCCGGGGTTTTTTTTGTATTTACCAAGCCGTGGAATTAATGGCTGGTAATGCTTTTTTTTTATTGAACTTTTTCGCCCGGAAGATCATTCGGATAACTCAATTCATCTTCATGGCAGTCAACACAGCTCTTTACGGCAAAATTACGGTCGGTATGACAATCAGAACATTCAAGATCAACATGTTCTTCACCCAATGCCAGCCCGGTAGACGCGTGTTTGAATGCGCCGACTTTCGCTGCATTGCCGGCATGGCAGGAACCGCACATGGAGCCGAAGTCAAGCAAGGAAGGTTCACCTGACGGTTGTTCGGTCACATCATGACAGCTCTTACAGCTTTCACCAGCATGGCAGGCGGCGCATTGCCCTACATACATCCCCATGTGGTCTTTGTGATCAAAGCTCACAACGCCTCCCACATAATCGGACTTGTATACGTAAGCGTCTTGAGCTTCGATTTTTTTATGCGGCAGGCTGCTCTTGTCAGCATCCCTTCCGGCTATTCCGTGACAGTATTGGCAGGCATTTTTATGTCCCCAGTCCAGATGGCAGCCCAAGCAGTTCAAATGGTAGACAGCCTTGAGGGAAGGCACTCTCATGTCTTTTCGCACGGGAGATGATTCATGGCACTCACCGCACGACGTTATAACGCCGTCGGGATCAACATGATGGCAATCAACACATCCGTTGCCAAGCTCGCACCATTTGGCATGTCCGATATGATCAAACTCGACCGGGCCGTAAATATTTGCCAACTGGTCAATGGTCAAAGTATCAGGACCG
>JAYEJK010000127.1:0-3999 GCA_034660535.1 Thermodesulfobacteriota bacterium
CATCCCCGAAATCCTCACCGTAGCCCTGCTACGCTTGCGGTTTCGTGAATATCAAACCGACTAAATCTGCAACACATTTCGGATCGGAATTACCCAAGTTATTTCTTTCCAGACCCTAAATCTGAGCACAATATTGTCCAACTTATTTTTACTTGAGCCCTTAACCCAGATAAACTGGAATTTCTTAAAGGTCCTGAATAAGTGCCTTAAAACATGTAGCACCGCAGGCGTCACATATAACTTCAGAGTTTTTCTGCCACAAAAAACAAGAAAATTACCACTAAGGCACTAAAAAAGCGCTTCCCGGCCATCATGTCCGCACGGGAAAAGATATATCGGATATTGATTATGGATTCCATATTACTTACTGTATCTTTTCCTGACAAGGAAATTATCACCAAAGCGCTAAACTATCATTTTGACACAACCGGATATGCCATGCTATATTGTTCTTTTATTCGTTCCGACTGCTGGTTGAAAAAGATTACGCATGGCATTTTCAACCATGGCGCGCTGTTTCCGTAAAAAACCCTCATGAGGAAGGTTCAATGAATACTGAAAAATCCCGCATCCTGTTTGAAAAAGCTCAAAATTACATCCCTGGTGGAGTAAACAGCCCGGTGCGCGCCTGCAAGTCCGTGGGCTGCAGTCCGCTCTTTATCGACCGGGCCTCCGGATCAAAGGTGTCCGACGTTGACGGAAACACATTCATTGATTTCGTCTGCTCCTGGGGTCCGATGATCCTGGGGCATGATCATCCCGCGGTTCGGGAAGCAATCGCCGAGGCGCTTGGCAAGGGCACAAGCTACGGCGCCCCTACCCCGTCGGAAGTGAAACTGGCCGAACTTGTCACTGAAGCCCTGCCCTCAGTGCAACGGGTCCGGTTTGTAAATTCAGGAACTGAGGCCACAATGAGCGCAATCCGCCTTGCTCGCGGATATACGGGGAAAAATGTTGTAGTCAAATTCGACGGCTGCTATCACGGCCATGCGGATTCTTTTCTCGTCAAGGCCGGATCAGGAGTTATTACCCTTGGAATACCCGGCAGCCCCGGCGTGCCTGAAGATATTGTCAAAAATACGATTTCCATCCCTTATAACGATCCGGAAACCCTTGAAAAAACCCTTCGTGATGAGTCGCTGGGCATTGCCTGCGTGATAATTGAACCGGTCGCGGGCAACATGGGTGTTGTGGTTCCTGATATCAATTTTCTTAAAAAACTCAGGGCATTAACCGAGGAACTCAATATAGTGCTCATCTTCGACGAGGTGATTACCGGCTTTCGTTTAAGTTTCGGAGGTGCTCAGAGCAGATTCGGAATCAGTCCGGACCTTACATGTCTTGGCAAAATAATCGGTGGAGGCCTCCCTGTCGGGGCTTATGGCGGCAAAAAGGCAATCATGGACATGATCGCCCCGGACGGCCCGGTCTACCAGGCCGGCACGTTGTCCGGCAATCCCCTGGCAATGGCTGCCGGCATTACGACATTGAAGCTGCTGAAGGAACCTGGTTTCTATGACGATCTTGAAAAAAAGGCCGACTCGTTTGCCGCTGAACTGGAAGGACTGGCAAAAAAACTCTCCCTGAATACGACCATAAACAAGATCGGTTCAATGATGACCACCTTTTTCACCGGTGAAAAAGTAACTGATTTCACATCAGCCATGAACGCGGATACGGAAAAATATAGTCTCTATTACAGAGAAATGCTGGCTCAAGGAATATACCTTGCCCCCTCACAATTTGAGGCGGCATTTGTCTCCGCGGCGCATACCGCGGAGGATCTTGAAAAGACACTGAAAAGCGCTGAAAAGGCTCTCGAAAAAGTGGCGGAAAGTTAAAAAAAGATTGACTTTAAAACACGGCCATGATATTTAGCTTGCGGTTGAACTTTCCAGGGCGAATTGTTTTTCATAAAGATAAAAGCAGAGAAATAAAAACAAAGAGCCTGGAGGGAATATATGGCCAATATGCGCGGTGATCTGATGCGGGCAATGGCTGATGCCAGCACGATCGGCATAACAATGGCCGCCTGCATATTCATCGGTGTTGGAATCGGTTATTATCTGGACAACAAAGTATTTCACGGAAGCACATCTCCGTGGTTCGTTATTATAGGCACCGCATACGGAATTATAGCAGCTTTTGTCAGTCTATTCAGATTGATAAAGCAAAAGGAGAAACAGAATCAACCGCCAAAAGACGACTGAGATCTCGGCAAGGAAAATTCAGAAGCTCAGTTGGATATTATTATTAATCATGACAGTGGCGGGATGGTTGACATTTTCTCCCTTGATTGCCAAATCAATCTTCGTAGGCGGCCTGATTTCCAATATCTGTTTCAAATGGCTTGAAAAGGATCTGACAGGACTTTTTAATGGTTCGGCAAAACCCGCAAAAATCAAGTTCATTTTCAGATATTATTTACGTTTTGCAATAGTAGTAGCTGTTCTTTGCTGCATTATTAAATTTCAGATGGTTCACACGGTCGGGCTTGTGCTCGGTTTGTCCACCGTGATAATAGGTATCGGCATCACTGCAATCGCAGAGGCAAAAAAAACCGGGCTAATGATAACGTGAAGGAGGCTGTTAGCAAACCATGGAACATCCAATACTATTCATCACGGTAATTTTGGAACAACTCGGGTGGATCAGTCATTCAATGGACGGCATTGGTAAAGCCGCCCTTCTTAGACTGTCGCAACCACACATCACCTATGCATGGTTTGTAATGGCGTTCCTCATATTTATACCGAAACTGACCATGGGAAAAAATATAGAGATGATCCCCGGTAAAGGACAAAATTTCTGGGAAGTCTTAATCGGCGGCATGGAATCGTTCATGGCCGAGACCATGGGTAAAGAGGGCGCAAAAATGATGTTTCCCATGCTGGCGACATTCGGACTGTTCATCATTGTCAGCAATCTGGTCGGCCTCATGCCCCTCTTTATGTCTCCAACCTCCAACCTTAACGTTACACTCGGCTGCACGATAATTGTCGTGACCACAACACATATCCTCGGGGTCAAATTCCACGGAGTCGGTTACATCAAACATTTTTGCGGGCCTATTCCATGGCTCATACCACTCATGTTGCCCATTGAAATTATCAGTCATGGCGCAAGGCTTCTTTCGCTCTCCTTACGTCTCTTTGGTAATATCATGGCAAAAGAGGTCCTTTTAGGCATTCTCTTCCTGCTTGCCGGTGCCTTCTTTGCACCGTTGCCGATTCTGTGTCTCGGCATTCTGGTATCGGTTGTTCAGGCCCTGGTTTTTGTACTGCTCTCCATGCTTTACTTTGCAGGCGCTATGGAACATGCTCATTAAAACAGCGGGCTGCATTGATTGAAAAAATAAATGGTTAAAACCATAATATAAGAGAATTATTAAGAAGAAGGCCGAACTTAAAACCTTAGAAGGAGGAAAACTCATGAAGAAACTGACCGTAAGATCAATTTTATCAGTGCTGATGGTACTGGGCCTTGCAACACTGGCATGCGCGGCTGAAGGCGCCGGCATCAGCGTAAAAGACCAGGCGCTCTACTTTATTGCAGCTGCTCTGGCAGTTGGTATCCCCGGAGCCGGTTGCGGCATCGGTATGGGTACCGCTATCAACGCCGCATGCTCCGGCATTGCCCGTAATCCTGAGGCAGGTGGTAAAATTCAGGTCAACATGATCATCGGTCTGGCTCTGATCGAGTCACTGACAATTTATGGCTTGGTTATCGCCCTGATCCTGCTGTTCATGTAAGATTTTTAAGATTACGATCCAGCAGCAAGATCACCAAGTGATGTTAAAGAGGCCGCAGAATTTCTGCGGCCTCTTTTTTTTTGTAAAGTTCAGGGTTAAATCGCGTTGCGATTTTTTTTTATGCTGATTATAACGGATTTGGGGGAGGCGATGGGTGATGGGTGGCATGGACAAACTTGTTTGTCCGTGTCTCCTTTTTGGCTCGGTGACCAGGCGATTTCATAAATGCGCATGACTCGAATCATTA
>JAYEJK010000128.1:0-3992 GCA_034660535.1 Thermodesulfobacteriota bacterium
GAACTATTTGCTTTTCGAAGCTTGAAGTAATGCACGACACTGTTATAGGATTGTTGATTAACAAAGTCGAATTTGGGTTAGATATTCATGCCTAGCAACAGGTTCAACCCACTACCGAATTCCTGATCACTTTTACACGGAGTACACTGAATGCTGGAGATTATAGATCTGCATGTGAACATTGGTGACGTCGAGGTCTTGAAGGGCATCGACCTCACTATCAAGGAGGGAGAGACGGTTATACTCTTCGGTCCCAACGGTTCGGGCAAAACCACCCTGCTCATGTCACTGATGGGCTTTAATAATTATACTGTCACCAAAGGCAGAATCGTCTTCAAAGGCAAGGATATAACCAACGCGCCCATGTATGAACGCTCCCGACTGGGAATGGGCATGTCCTTCCAGCGCCCCCCGACCATTCACGGTCTGAAGACACAGCATCTGGTCCGGATGTGCGGACAGGGGCGTGACGTTGATGTTGAAAATCTGGCCCGCAGACTTAATTTTGAAAATTTTCTGACTCGCGACATTAATGACGGTTTTTCCGGCGGTGAAATCAAGCGCTCCGAACTGTTACAGCTCATGGCCCAGCGTCCCGAACTTGTGCTGTTTGACGAGCCTGAATCCGGCGTTGACCTCGAAAATATGGCCCTTATCGGCAAAACCGCCCGCTATCTGCTGGACGGCATGCCTTCATCCCGCAGTCCAATAAAAGAACGCCGCGGAAACCGCCGTACCTCCGGCCTGATCATCACCCACACCGGCTACATCCTCGAGTATATAAACGCGGACCACGGTCAGGTCATGTACAATGGGCGCCTTGCCTGTGAGGCCCGCCCCCGCGACATTCTGGACCACATCCGCAGTCACGGCTACAAGGAATGCGTGCGCTGCCTGGACCCGGAAGCCATCACATTCATGGAGGCGCTGTAATATGAGTTTTCGTAAAGTAGATTTGTCCCGCTATTCCTTTGGCGGCGGTCAATCAGAACCGATCGAGAACCTTTCTTCTCTGGACGCCAAAGACCAGGAACGGTTGCTTTATGCGGGCATTGACGTGAACCAGAAAAACGTTTCCGGCACATTCATGCACTTAAATCATTCCGGAGTGCACTGCAGGTCGTGGCAGGAAGGGCTGGAGATCATGGATATCAAGGCAGCGCTGAAAAAATACAACGGCCTGCCCGGGCAGTTCTGGGAATTGGTGGACAGGGATAAGGACGAATACACCCGCGCTGCTTCCGAAAACCTGCACGGCGGCTACTTTATCCGCGCAAAGGCGGGCACGAAAATCGAGCAGCCGGTGCAGTCCTGCCTTTTTATCAAGGGCAGCGGCCTGGCTCAGAACGTGCATAATATTGTCGTGGTCGAGGAAGGCGCTGAAATGCATATTTTAACCGGCTGCGCAACCGCCCATGGCACTCGGGAGGCCGCCCACATGGGCATATCGGAATTTTGGGTAAAAAAGGGCGGCAAACTCATTTTTACCATGGTCCACAACTGGGGCGAGGAAACCGCGGTTCGCCCACGTTCCGCCGGCGTGCTGGAGGAGGATGCCGTATTCCTCAACAATTACGTGCTGTTAAAACCGGTCACCGACCTGCAGATGTATCCCACCCTGTCTTTGAATGGAAAGGGCGCGGTAGCGCGGTTTAATTCCGTAGTAGTGGCGCCGGAAGGATCCTATGTTGACACAGGCAACCGCATACTTTTAAACGCTCCGGAGACCCGGGGCGAAATTATAGCGCGCACCCTGACCACCGGCGGCACGGTAATCAACCGCGGTCACATCGGCGCATCTGCCGTGCCCGCGCGCGGCCATCTGGAATGCAAGGGACTGATCCTCGGCGGCGGCCGCATCTGCGCCATTCCTGAACTTGATGCCGACATAGACGGCGTTGAACTCTCCCACGAGGCGGCTGTCGGCAAGATCGCACAGGAAGAAATCGAATATCTCATGGCACGAGGTCTTGACGAAGACGAAGCCACATCCACCATTGTCCGCGGATTCTTAAACGTTGAAATGGAAGACCTGCCCCCCGAACTGCAGGCCTCAATAGACAAGCAGATCAACGAACTTAATACCGGCAGCGCAATGTAGTGCATCAGGTACGGGGACCAAACAAGGCGGTCCCCACGCGGACTGAAGTGGCTCCTTCCTCGATGGCTACTTCAAAATCACCTGTCATGCCCATTGAAAGCTCCAGCGGTCCATGGCGTCCGAACAGCCCTTTTGCCGCCAGATCTTCTCCAATCTGCCGCATCTCCCGAAAAAACGGCCGTACAGCCTCTGAATCAACGAGAAAAGGCGGCATAGCCATTAACCCTTTGACTTTGAGATGACTGCACAGAGATATTTCCCGGATGAACTTTTCGGCATCTTCCGGCAGCACACCTCCTTTTTGCGGTTCTCTACCTATATTAACCTGAACCAGAACATCCATTGTTCTATTAAGCGCTGCCAGGTGTTTTTCAAGTCCATTTGCAAGTTTTAAGCGATCCACGGTCTCAATCATCTGAAAGAGTTCTGCAGCGGCTTTTGCCTTGTTGGTCTGTAAATGACCGATGAAATGCCAGGTCAGATTCCTGCCGAGTATTGAAATTTTTTCTTTTGATTCCTGAAGATAGTTTTCCCCGAAAATAAGCTGGCCGCAATTCACGGCATCCCGGATCAATTCAACGGGCTTCCGTTTGCTAACTGCTACCAGCCTGACCGAATCCGCCTCCCTTCCGGCCCCGATTGCCGCCGCTCTCATACGCTCCCGAACATGCTGGATATTTTTTTTAATTAGGGTCATTCCCCTTCCCCAAAAATGTACGGGATTCCTTCACCTGCCTTGATCTGCACTTTTCCGAGCAGGATATCCTGAATAAGGGAAAGCGGCAGGTCCGAATTTTCTTCGGCCAATTCACCCATTTTCGCCCAATACTCAATTTGTCCAGCTATGGAGCGTTTGAATATCTTGGAACGTATTCGAGCTTTTGCTATCAGTTCATCAGAAACTTTCACCGCAGTTGCCATGGTAACCTCCAGAAAGTTGCAAAAATTTATTCTTACCATTTTGCCATTTATGGTTTTATTTTGCAACCCAAACCGTCCCAGTGCGCTAATTGCGCGCCATTGGGGAACGTTGTCGAATTCGATGAATACGCTGATTCGGCGAGCAGCCTTGCCCAACCTGTACTGGTTGCCCTGATCACGTGCAGGTAAGCGAGCCGGCGAGACCCGGATGCGGTGCCTGTGATTGTTTACTTTGACTTTTGATTGCTCAGGACCATCATATGTATTTTCAGTCAGACAGCCACAAACATGAATAAATACAATCTTTAATCTGGGGAGTGGGCCGGGAGGCTTTGATATTAAGGGTCTGGAAAGAAATAACTTGGATTTTCCGTTTCCGAACTGTATCACACCTTTAGCCGGTTTGACATCCCCGAAATCCTCACCGTAGCCCTGCTACGCTTGCGGTTTCGTGAATATCAAACCGACTAAATCTGCAACACATTTCGGATCGGAATTACCCAAGTTATTTCTTTCCAGACCCTTATTTCAACGACAAGAGTCAAGAGACGACTTGACCCCCTTTGACTCTTTCTGGATGATCCGGCCATCGGTTAGGATGAGGAGCGCGCCTTACAGCGTCTGACTCGATCCGTTTGATGGGCCGAGGGTGGGGATTGTGTCAAGCTTATTTGTGGGTGCGCGCCTCATCCTAACCGATGGGCCGCCTGTCGGCGGCCCATCAAGGAGCTGGTGGAGCGGCTGGGTGAATTTCGCAGCATGACCCTGGCAGCAGACAAACAAGTCACCCTGCGTAACGTGGATAAGGAGAGACAAGGGTTTCAGCCCTTGTCTCTGGACAACTTATTTAGTACCTTAGTGGTAATTTTCTTGTTTTTTATACCCCTCAAGGGGGTACTGAAATGAGTGGCAAGAAATCAAAAGGGTGAAATATTTTTAAATAGTTACACGCAACTGTTAAGGTACTTAT
>JAYEJK010000129.1:0-3987 GCA_034660535.1 Thermodesulfobacteriota bacterium
TAACGGCATGGCTGCGCGCATGTTCCCCGGTTGGCATCCCGGCCGGTCAGGTAATAGCTTAAGAGGCATCTGCCCGAGTATGAAATGCAGAGGGCGCCGTGTACAAAAACCTCGATCTCTGCTTGAATTCTTTTTTTAAATGCCTTAATCTCGGCGAGCGAAAGTTCCCGTGCCGGGTTAATGCGCCTCACTCCCTGATTCTGCCAGAACAGCGCGCTTTCCACGTTTGTCACGTTTGCCTGGGTGCTTAGATGAATGGGGATGTCCGGGGTGATTTTTTGGGCTGCGGCTAAAATACCGGGGTCGGAAATGATGAGACCGTCCACCTCGATCTCCTTAAGATGCAGCAGATAATCAGGAAGGTCGTTCAGGTCGTTATTGTGCGCCAGGATGTTGACAGCTGCATAAACCTTAACCGACCGGTCATGTGCATATGCCACCGCCTTTTTGAACTCGTCTTCGGAAAAATTAGCGGCATGGGCACGCAGACTGAAATTTTTGCCGCCGAGATAGACCGCGTCAGCTCCGTAATGAATCGCTGTAACAAGTTTTTCAAAATTGCCCGCAGGAGCAAGAAGCTCAGGGATTCTGCGAATTCCGTTTTTCCGGTGTTCCATAATTTTTTCGTAGGGGCGATCCTTGTGATCGCCCTGATTCGGGCGAATACAAGATTCGCCCCTGCATTGTGCTGATAGTCTCTAACCTATTAATAAAATAGGGCAAAAAATGGAAATCCCTATACAATTTAATTTAATCATTCAACCCGACCTGTCCATCTGAATTTCCTGTCTCGCGGGAATGACGGTGAGATTGATCAACTTGTAGCTTCCATGTCAAGAACTATTTTTCGAAAACTCGACTATGTCTTATAACCCACAAAAAAGAAAATCGAAAAAGATAGTCGTAGCCATGAGTGGTGGGGTCGACAGTTCGGTTGTTGCCGCCATGCTGAAACAGGATGGACTTGACGTGCGCGGGGTTTTCATGGCCACGGCACAGCCGGATCAGGCTGCGCGGATCGAAAGTGTTAAAAAGATCGCTGCGCTTCTTGATATCCCGCTTGATGTGGTGGATCTTGCCGACGATTTTGAGAACAAGATTCTTTCTTATTTTACCAGCAGTTACTTGAAAGGGATAACGCCCAACCCGTGCGTTGTCTGTAACAGCGAAATCAAGTTCGGAACGCTTATGGAACGTGCCTGCACCAATGAAACAAGGCTTATGGCAACCGGTCACTATGCCCGTATTGTCCAGGACCCGGAAGGACGTTTCCGATTGTTCAAGGGATTAGACTCCGGCAAAGACCAGTCATATTTTTTAAGCGGACTGACCGGTAAACAGCTTTCCCGCATACGTTTCCCTCTGGGGGAATACAAAAAAAAAGAGGTCTGCAAACTTGCAAAAGAATTCGGTTTACCGGATTTTCCGGCAGGCGAAAGCCAGGACGTATGTTTCCTTAAAGATAACGATGTCCGTGCTTTTTTGAGAACCAGAACAGGAAAGAAACAGTACGAAGGATTGATCGTCACAATGTCCGGCAGGGAGGTAGGGCGTCATGACGGGATCTACGGCTTTACGATCGGACAGCGGCGAGGCTTGGCCATTCCTGATGCGACCCCCTATTACGTTGTCCGGCTCGATACGGACGAAAATAAAGTAGTAGTTGGCAAAAAACAGGATTTGTGGCAGGATCATCTCTTGACCCGGGATATGAATTGGATTTCCGGCAGATGTCCCAAAATGCCTTACTCATGTAATGTCAAAATCCGATACAGGGACAAGGAGGCGCAGGCGGTTGTTGATCACGGCCCTGGCAACATGTTTCAGGTCAAATTTTCCAAATGCCGGCCGGCTGTCACGCCGGGTCAGTTTGCTGTTTTTTATAATCAGGACGAAGTAATCGGCATGGGGGAGATTGTAAGTGACTGATAACAAAAAACCTGCTGTTGCCGTGACCACCCTTGGCTGCAAGGTTAACCAGTTTGAGTCCGCCTCTTTTCTGACCAGTCTGGAGGATCAGGGGGCCACGGTGGTGCCGTTTTCTCATCCTGCCGACATTTATATTGTCAACACGTGCGCTGTCACGGGAAAGGCGGCCGCCCAGTCCAGGCAGCTTGTGAGGCGTGCGCTTCGCACTAATCCCGAGGCCAAAGTTGTTGTAACAGGATGCTGCGCCCAGGTGGATTCGAAGATGTTCACGGAAATATCCAAGGATTCCATATGTGTGGTCGGCAACGGAAACAAGCATAAGTTGGTTGATATTGCTCTTTCAGATGAAAAAAATGATCCTGATTTATTTTTAGGGGACATTTCAAAGGAAAAGGATATCTGCTTCCTTCCGGTCAGGAAGTTTGCAGGCCGCACCCGGGCATTTCTCAAAATCCAGGATGGTTGCAACTGCTTCTGCTCATACTGTATTATTCCATATTCACGCGGCCGCAGCCGGAGTCTGTCCCCTGAAAAGGTGGTTGAACAGATGGAAGTGTTTGCTCAAGAGGGTATACGGGAAATAGTGCTTACAGGCATCCACTCAGGTTGTTACGGCAAGGATCTTAAACCGCGTCTTTGCCTGCTTGAACTTTTTAAGATACTAAATAAGCAAAACCCGGTGATCCGGTATCGTATCAGTTCACTGGAACCCACTGAAATTACGTCTGAAATGCTGCAATTCATTAAAGCGGTGAAAAATTTCATGCCGCATTTTCACATCTCGCTCCAAAGCGGCGACAATTCCATTCTCAGGAAAATGAAAAGGCGTTATACGGTTGAAACCTACGTGGAAACCATGGAAAGGGTAAACAAATTTTTGCCTGGGGCCGCGGTCGGCGTGGATGTACTTGTCGGGTTTCCCGGCGAGGATGATCATGCATTTTTAAATACCCTGGAATTACTTGAATCACTGCCCGTTGCCTATCTGCACGTCTTTCCGTTTTCAAGGCGGCCCGGCACCCCGGCATATGAAATGAAGGACCAGGTGCCAAACAAAATAAAGGAAGAAAGGGTTGCTCTTCTCCGCGAACTGGATCATAAAAAACGGGTCATTTTTTACGGCCGCCATCTGGGGCAGGTTCATCATGTGCTGGCAGAGAGCGCCAAGAACCAGTTCCATATGATGAAGGGCTTTACGGAGAATTATATCCCTGTCTATTTTCAGGCGCCGGACAGCGCCGTCAATCAGGTGTTCGACGTTAAAATCGAACGGTTGATGGACAAAACTGTTTTTGGTATGGTTGCGACTTGAAATGATGAATGATGAAAAGCAAGCCAACTCGGAACCATCGTCATTCCGGCATGTAGTTAGCCGGAATGACGAAGAAATTAATTGTTCCGTGTTTTTGCCCGTAGGGCGCTATGTTTTTACAAATCTGAAACCTGAACTCCGGGTGAGGTAAACATGATTGGTGAAATCATTGCAATAGGAGATGAGCTTACTTCCGGAAGAATATTAAATTCCACCAGTTCCTTTGCGGCTGGTCATATCTTTGCAGCCGGACATGAGGTCATTGCGATGTCCACTGTGGGAGATACGCCGGACATGATCGGCGAGGCATTGCATAAGGCATTGAACCGGGCCGATTTTATAATAGTAACCGGCGGATTGGGCGCGACAAGTGATGATTTGACCAACGAAGCGGTATCAATAGCCCTGGAACGGCCCTCTACATTTCGTCCGGAGATCATTGAAAAAATGCGCTCGGCAGGGCATATTCATTCAAAATGCCCGCATGGAGGACATGGCGGGAAACAATCTCTTGAAAAACTGGCATGGCTGCCCGAAGGCGCCCAGGAGTTAAAACCCGAGGCAAGAATGGCGGGCTATCTCCTTGTTCATGATAATAAACCGATTTTTTTCCTGCCCGGCGTGCCCCATGAGATGAGAGAACTAATGCTGGACATCGTGCTTCCGTGGCTTTCAGACCGGGACGAACAGAATGCCAGGCAGGTAGTTCAAAAAATTTACAGGGTCTTTGGCCAACGCGAAATTGA
>JAYEJK010000130.1:0-15021 GCA_034660535.1 Thermodesulfobacteriota bacterium
AAAACGCTTCTTGCTGATTCTGAAACCAGGAACAATTCGATATGCAGACGGCTGTCCGGTAGCAGACTGCCCAGCCTGTCCGGCCATTCAACCACTGCCAGACCATCCCCGAACAGATACTCGTCAAGGCCTGCGGCATAAATGTCCTCTTCACCTGAAAGACGGTAAAAATCCATATGATAAAGCGGAATGCGGCACGGATATTCGTGAAGCAGGCTGAAAGTGGGGCTTGTAATATAGCAGGAATCCGGCGCTCCCAGGCCGAGACCGATTGACTTTGTCAGCGTAGTCTTGCCGGCGCCCAGAGCGCCTCCCAGGGTTATCACGTCACCGGGTGTCGAAACCCTGCCGAGACACCTGCCCAGGGTATCGGTAATTTCAAGGGATGACAACGTAATCTTTATTGAGTGATCAGACACAATAACTACTTCTTCTCCTTCTTATGGCAGAAAAAACAGCGGTTCGTGCAGTATGTGGTCGCTGGAATCGGGCCGGGCCCTTCCTCCTTGTGACAATCAAGACACAGCTTTTCCGCTTCCCTTTTCTTGATTTTGTACAACTTATCATGATCCGGGCCGTGGAGAAACTTCGGCGTAGTCTCAGGAGGGGCGTTCCAGAGAAACAAAAAAATCCCCCCGCAGATAAGTATAAAAAGCACGTTATAAAAAATAATCTTTTTGGAATTTTTTTTATCAATCACAACAATACTCCTGAATCGGCCAAGCCGGAAAAGGGTTCAAAGGTTCAAAGGTTCAGAGGTTCAGGGGTTCTAATTTAAAAAAAACCGGGTGACCCACGCCGTCAACCCCGGCGAAAGCCGGGGTCCGGAATGCCTCAAATACCTGGATTCCGGCTTTCGCCGGAATGACGAGCCAAGGCTCCTGTAACAGGAGAAAAGGCTTAAGGGTCTGGAAAGAAATAACTTGGATTTTCCGTTTCCGAACTGTATCACACCTTTAGCCGGTTTGACATCCCCGAAATCCTCACCGTAGCCCTGCTACGCTTGCGGTTTCGTGAATATCAAACCGACTAAATCTGCAACACATTTCGGATCGGAATTACCCAAGTTATTTCTTTCCAGACCCTAAGTTAATGACATTGATTCATCATTCACCATTCATCATTCAAAAACCTCTCTCCCATTTCCAAGGCGCTGAAATGGATCAGGCCCAGGCGCATGGCCATTATAAGCGTTTCGATAATCAGCCGGCCCGCCCGTCTGTTTTTGGCGCTGAATTCCAGCAGACGGATGTGTTTCCGCTGCTTATATATAAGATGATCCAGTTTTTTGCCATTGTAATTTTCGTCAATAATAGCACGCGCCGCAATCTCTCCGGACAGGATTGCAGGAAATATGCCTTCACCGGTCAGGCCCGAGGCCAGGCCGGCTGCGTCGCCCACCAGGAATTTATTGCCGAACCTCCAGCCCCGGTAATCAAAATTAATAAGCGCTGCCTTCTGTTGCGAACCCTTAAGATTGATGCCCTGCCTTTTGATCCATTCATGAAACCGGACCATAAGCTCCTTTGGCCTGATCGCCCTGTGGTCGGCATAGACTCCAATAGACGCGGAATGCTTATGGGGAAATATCCAGGCGTATCCTGTTCTGAATGACCTTGTATCCAGATGCCACTCCATCCTCTCAAAATCCCCTGGAACCTGATAATGAATGCCGACTCCCACACGTTCGCTTCCTATTCCAAGATATCTGCGCACCGTTGAAGAGCTGCCGTCCGCCCCAACCAGGTATTTAAAACCGAAACATTCTTCTCCGGCCGTTAAAACGTGATTTTTGAAAATCCGACGGACTGCAGTGCCTCTCATCACATTCGCTCCAACTGCCGTTGCCCGGTCCAGCATCCATTGTCCCAGTCTTTCGCGATTTACGGTTGCGACAATGGGTGTCGACTCCTCAATCCTGACATTCTGCCATCCGGACACGATGTGCTGATCATAAAACGATTTCTCAATCAAACTCTCATCAACATACCGGATAAGACCTGCCCAGGTAATGCCTCCTGCACACACCTTGGGGCCGACCAGCCTGTTTTTTTCAAGAACAAGCACGTCCCTTCCGTTCCGGGCGAGAACTTCAGCACAGGTCAGACCGCCGGGCCCGGCCCCCACGACTATTGTGTGAAATTGCCGCATTTACCCTGGTACTCTCCGACAATTGTTTTTGCGGTTGCCTTCTAAATAACAGTTAAGAGCTTAATGTTGTAAAAATATTATCCCAACAGTCGGTTAGACACGTTCATCTTTTCATGTTACTTTTAAAATAGAGGCCGGTGCCCGGTTATTTCGCTAAATAGGAGGCGCCTCTGAACGGTTACCTTTGGTATGCTGATCAGCCGTAATCGTTCACAGGCCCTCCATCTGAACGCGCCCAACGGAAGTGCCCTTGGGGTGCGATCAGCCCGGCTCACATATTACTTATATGGTGAGCCGAACTGCTAGCGCCCATATGGAGCGCCTGAGAACGATTACATTCTTAAGGAGTCTGCAAAATATGGGGCACCTCTGAACGGTTACGATCAGCCTGATCACCTCCCTGTGGAATGCTGTCGAATATTTACCAAATTTAGATTGTTCATCTTTTTCTGTCAAGAACTTAAGCCTGCTCGCCATTTCAGCCTTTGACCCCGTAACTACTGATAAAAAAATATGCCGAGCACACTTTTTCATACAGATTGATCTTTTTCGTTTATTGTTAAATAAAATGAAGTTAAGTTCTTAAGGGTTCAAGGTTCAGAGGTTCGGGGTTCAGAGGTTCAAGGTTCAGGGGGTCCTGAAAAGAGCATAGCGATTAACCCCGAACCTTTGAACCACACTATTAAGGTATAAAACATGGAATTAAACAAAAGTTATAAACGGATAGTCAGTGACAAAGGCAGTGCTTCGACAATTGTAACAATTTTTATGGCAGTAATTGCCATACTTGCGATCGGGGCCTTGATCGTTTTCTGCGAACGGGAAAGACCGTCATTCAGCCTGTTGTGTGACGTTTCACAGATAGGGCTTGAAAAAGAAATATCCTTCTCAGTCACGGACCAAAAAAGAGGCGTACGAAAAATTCAAATATTTATTGATCAGGGCGACAAACACGCAAAAATCTATCAGAAAGAATTTCCGGACACAGACTCCCTTATGCACCCGGGGCCCGGCCGTGTTGATGAATCATTCTCTATCGATACAAAAGCCTTGGGCCTTCGCGAAGGCCAGGCCATGCTCGTTGCCGACATATGGGATTATTCGATGTGGAACTGGGCCAAGGGCAATAAGGCGACCCTGACTTATCCAATAAACATCGACACGCATCCTCCACGTGTGAATATCATCTACTCACCCACTTACATCAAGGCTGGCGGTTCAGGTATTGTGACGTACAAGGTAAATGAACCGACTCTGAAACACGGGGTCACGGTCAATGGTTATTTTCACCCTGGTCATCTATTGAAAGAAGAAATCTTCATTGCGTATATCGGGATTCCGTTTGATACAGCCAAAATCGAAAAGGCATTTGTGTCAGCAATAGACCAGGCAGGGAATACCGGGTATGGCGCATTCGGAATGATCGTTCGAAAGATCAAGACCAAACGTGACAGGATCAATATAAGTGATAATTTTCTCAATCTCAAACTTCCTGAATTCTTACAGAGATATCCGGACCTCCAGGGCGATCCCATTGAGCAGTATCTTTATTTGAATGAGCAGATCAGAAGAGAAAACAATGAATTGTTATCCGGCGTATGCGTCAATTCAGCGCTGGACCGGCTCTGGCAGGGAACTTTCAAACGAATGGCCGGGAGCGCCACACGGGCCGGTTATCCTGATCATCGCACCTATTATTACAAAAATAAAAAAATCGACCGCCAGGTACACTTAGGAATAGACTTGGCCTCAGTAAGGCATGCGGAAATCAAGGCGGCCAACACCGGGGTGGTAATATTCACGGATTATGCGGGACTCTACGGCCGGACAGTCATCCTGGATCACGGACAGGGGGTATTCAGCCTTTACTCTCATATGAGCCGGATAGACGTTGTGCCCGGAGACGCGGTTGACCTGAAGACTGTGATCGGCCTGACCGGAAATAGCGGAATGGCGCTTGGCGATCATCTGCACTTCAGTATGCTCATAAACGGAATCTTTGTAAGCCCGCTGGAATGGTGGGACTCCCACTGGCTGAAGGTGAATATTCTGAACCCCCTGAACCTCTGAACCCCAACACCCTTGTCCAAAATAAAAATCCTTTCAGAAAATCTGGCAAGTCAAATCGCGGCCGGTGAGGTGATAGAGAGACCTGCCTCCGTGGTCAAGGAACTTATAGAAAATAGTATTGATGCCGGGGCACGAAATGTCGTTGTCCAGATTGAAGGTGCTGGAACAAGACTCATACGCATAATTGACGACGGCGAAGGCATGGACCAGGACGACGTCCTCCTTTGCCTGGAAAGCCACGCCACAAGTAAAATTATCAGTCAAAATCAACTGGCCGCCATCCGGACCCTGGGATTCAGAGGTGAGGCAATCCCAAGTATTGCCTCGGTATCAAGACTAAACATCACATCCAGACGTTCATCCGACTCCCTTGGAACAAGGGCGGAGGTCCGGTTCGGCAAACTTCTGAAAGTCCATGAAATGGGATGCAGCCAGGGCACCATCATGGAGGTCCGTGACCTTTTCGGTAATGTGCCTGCCAGAAAAAAATTCTTAAAAACCATTCGGACAGAACTTTCCCACATCGAGGAAATGGTCGGAAACTACGCTCTTTCCAGCCCTGACCTTGGTCTGGTGCTTAGTGTCAATGGAAGAAATACCATTTCCCTTCCATCCGGCGCCGATACTCTTAAAAGCCGGGTTAAACGACTCATTTACCGTCGAGCCACCGGATCTTTAATCCAAATAGGTAACAAATCCGGAATAAAAAATATGCATGGAGAGGTCACGATATCCGGTTATCTTCTTCCTCCTGACGAAGCTCGGCCCGGCAGTTCAAAGCTCAGGCTTTTTGTGAACGGCCGTAGCGTGCGGGACCGTATGATTACTCACGCGGTTGCCGAAGGGCTACGTGGTTTCCTTATGAAGGGCAGGACCCCTTCAGGTATTATATTTATCCAGGCGCCGCCTGATTCCGTAGATGTAAATGTCCACCCTGCAAAGCAGGAAATCCGTTTTCATAAATCAAACATCATTCACCGGCTGGTTGTGCTTGCAGTAAGCAGGGGCATCAAAGGCCACCAGGATGATGCAAGAAGGTCTCTATTCCGTGTACCTTCAAATGCCGACCATGTATCATCCGAAGACATTTCTCCCGGCCAAATGTCTGAACCTGAAATAAAGTACATTGCCAAAGATCCGCCTACATCGCCGTGCTCAAAAGAATCATGGCCCAAGCCGCCCGTTTTTTCAGATATATCGGCACAGGAGCCGAGTCATTCTGTTTCCGGCAGTGAGTCACAACGTCCGGATGACGCCTGTGACAGGGCTCAGGATACATTCCCCCCATTCTCCGTCCCAACACAAAAAGTACCGGTTTTGAAACCAATGCGGAAGTCCGCTCCCCTGCAGACAGCTCAACCTTCTCCAGCCCTGTTGACCCCGCCGGAAAGCCATGAACCGGCAACAAGGTCACTTACATCACTCGGTCAGGTCCTTGATTCTTACATCCTCTGCAAGTGCGAAAACGGCTTTGTCGTCATTGACCAGCATGCGGCTCATGAACGAATAATCTTTGAGACTCTTAAAAAACAGTTCCAGGGAAAAGGGGTTGCGAGCCAGATCCTGATGTTTCCCATGATGATGGAGTGTGACAGCGCCCAGATCAACATACTGGAACAGAATGCGGATGAAATCGCAAAACTGGGAATCGAGATAAGTGAATTCGGAGGCGGGAGTTATGCATGCCGGGCAATTCCTGCAATCATGTCAAATATCCCGTCCGAAGAAATCATGCGCGGGATATTTGAGCAGTTCCAGGGTGACACTGAAGGATGGAAGTCGTCAGCGGCGCGGATAGACAACGTTCTGGCCGGCATGGCATGCAAGGCGGCAATCAAGGCCAATCATCCAATGCAGGCTGAAGAAATTGACGAGATTCTAAACAAAATGCAGAAGTCGGATCTCTTCACCCATTGCCCTCATGGTCGACCGGTCTATAAATATTTCTCAGATTACGATATCAGAAAATGGTTTCACCGTACATAGCCACTATAATGATATCGATAATTCAGGTTTTGACTTTCTATAAAACCATCAAATTTATTGATCTCGTAAAAAAATCCCGGCCAAGCAGAAAATATACATTCAGGAGTATAAATCCCGTTCGATGTCCACTATATAAAGTATTTTTTAAAAACAACCGACTTTTTTCAAAACCATCAAATTTCATCTTGACATTAATCTGACCGTCCCGTATAAAAACGATCTTGGTTTGATAAAGGGGGCGGAAATAAATTTGTGTCCCTTCAGTCTAACCACTAAAAAGCAATTTCTTATCACCTACTAACTAATCCCAAGGGCTTGGAAACAAAGAAAGGAGAGATAGCTTATGAAGAAATGGTACAGTGTTGTTGTTTTGTGTACGTTTTTTTTGTTTGGTGGTGTGATAAACAGCTATGCCGAGCTGACGGCTGAGGAATTGCTTCAAGTGCTTATTGAAAAAGGAATAATTACTGAGGATGATATTATCAAGATAAAAGAGGGACGGATAGAGAAAATCGATGAAGAGCCGAAGCCGTCTCCTGAAAAAGAGTATGTTGTTAAAAGCGCCCGTAAACCTAAGAGTATCAATTTTAAGGGACGCGTACAGGCGCGATACACCCATGTTGAAAATGGCGAACTGGATGAAGTGACTCATCAGAATGCATTTGACGACTCTGAATTCGACGGATTTTCTATACGCCGTGTTCGTCTCCGCTGGTACGGCGACGTAACCGACAGGTGGAAATACCATGTACAGCTCAGTGTGGACGGCGATCACAACAAAGACAAGCTGGATCCTGCAACGCCGGATTACGAACTCAAAAAACAGGACATCGGCGTAAAACTCCAGGACGCATATTTTGTCTATAAGGCGCATCCTTATCTCAACATAAGGGTTGGGCAGTTTAAGTCGCGTTTTTCGCCGTCATATACTACGTCCGGACCGAAACTCCCGCTGTGTGAACGCCCTCTTGTGATCGACAAACTCTCCCGAAAGCGTGAAATCGGAATCAGCCTGGAGTCACCCAGAAGCGGTCAATGGGACGGCCGGGCTCATGGAGCAAAAATCCACGACACGCCGTTCTTTTACGCAGTCGGGTTATATAACGGCAACTCATTCAATAATATGCGTAATGATAACGAAAATTTCATGGTTTCCGGTATGTTACTCTGGCGACCATTGCCATACTTCAGTTTAGGCACAAGTTATGCCTACGATCAGGTGGGCTACGATTATGAAACCACGGTCCTCGGCAAGGCGGAAGAAGTTGCCGGCTATTATATATATCCTATAGCTGACCACAAGGTTGCGAATAACATGCATCTTTGGGATTTTAATTTCGCATTTGACTGGAAGCCGGTACACCTGCAAGCCGAATACATAGTGCAAAATGGAAATAAGTCCGAGCGTCAATACGGTTACGGCATACAGACACAGATAGACCTCACCGACAATTTCCAGCTCACTGCGCGGTACGATGAGTTTGATCCGAATGTGGATGTTGATAATGCTTTAGACAGCCGTTGGTATACCGTGGGATACAATTGGTTCATTCGCGGGCAAGATATCAAATGGCAGCTCAATTACACGTTTAGGGAGGAGATGCACGGCTATGAGATCGACAATGATACTCTTACCACGCATTTCCAGGTCCTATTTTAGCGTAAGCGTTCACAGGCACCGCATCTGCACGCGATCAGGGCAACCAGCATAGGTGGACTATAGCTGATTGCCCTGATCACGCACAGCTACGGCACCTGTGAACGCTTACAGAACAAGGGTTTTGCGATCCGGCAGGCTTTTGCTACCCCGTAATCGGTTACATTTTAGCAATATCAAAAAAATAGCTGTCAAAAAATAGAGTTCAGCAGCCTGCTGCTTAGGGCTCGCTCAAAATGTGAAGTTATTTTTGAGCGAGCCCTTAGTCTTTAAGCCGGTAGCCATAATCAATCACTGATTGTAACATTGTAACTGGAAATTTTTATTTATTTACAAGGCGTTAGGCCAACTCAGAAAGTTGCGGTCTTGACATTAACTTGCAACTCGTTTACCGGATATGGTAAAGTCAGCCCCCGACACTAATAAAATATTTCACAAAAGCCTTTTAAGGAACAATCTTGAAAAAATCAAAATGCGCCGCTGACATAAAAAGGCGTAACTTATCAAAAAAAACCGCAAAGGAACGACTCTACAAATTCCTGGATATCTTCAAGAAAGAAGATAATGTGCTGACAGTCATCAATGCGGACCCGGACGCCCTGGCATCGGCCATGGCTGTCAAAAAGTTGCTGCGCTACAAGGTCAAAAGCGTTGTCATAGGCTATCCCAACGAGATCAGGCGATTGAGCAACGTGGCAATGGTCGATCTCTTAAAAATTACTGCCGAACGACTCCATACGATCAAGACCAAAGACTTTAACAAAAAAATAATCCTTGATTCCCAGCCGAACCACCTCCCCAGTTTTGAAAACATCCAATTCGATGCCGTAATCGATCATCACCCCGTAAGCACAGACTGGGAGGCGTCTTATATCGACATCAGGCCGGGCTACGGAGCAACAGCCTCCATGATGGTCGAATACCTGCGTGCAGCCGGAATAAAGCCGTCCGTGGCATTGGCAACCGCCCTTTTTTACGCCATTAAGGTAGATACCGGAAATTTCAGGATAAAGGCCCACATGGCTGATGCGATCTCTTTCCGGTATCTCTTCAATATCGCAAACCAGAACCTGGTCCGCAAAATCGAACTATCCAGATTCCGTCGCTCGGAACTGAATTACTTCCGTACCGCGCTCAATGAAATGAAGGTGAGTAAACAGCGGCTCTACGCTCATATCGGTAGAGTCAGAAGCCCTGATATCCTGGTGCTCATTGCCGATTTCCTGAACCAGGTTCACAATGTTGCCTGGGTTTTTATATCAGGTATTCGTGCTGAGAAACTGGTAGTGATATTCAGGTGTGACGGGTACAAGAAAAATGCCGGGAAACTGGCGGAAAAGGTATTTTCATCCATTGGGTCGGCGGGCGGCCACAGGGAGGCGGCGCGTGCGGAAGTGCCCCTGAAGAACCTGCTCGACGATGGTCAGAACTTTTCAACAACAAAACTGATGCGGTTGACAACCAGATATATGTAATCTCTGAACCCTTAAACTATGAAACTTAAACCCAAGATACTGGCCATGATCCTGGCCGGAGGCCGAGTGGATGAACTGAATGTCCTGACCTGCTACCGGCCCAAATCGGCAGTGCCTTTTGGCGGATTTGCCCGTGTAATCGACTTTCCCTTAAGCAACCTCATGCATTCGGGTCTGGAACGTGCGGCAATCTTGAGCCAGTACCGAAGTTTTTCCCTGATCAACCATATAGGAAGCGGCGCTGCATGGGACATGATAGGCCAACACAGGGGCGTTTCCATCCTGCCTCCATCCAAGGGATACGGCACCTCCGACTGGTACCGGGGCTCCGCCGATGCCGTTTACCAGAATTTTGATTTTATAAAATATTATAATCCTGAGGTCGTGCTTGTTCTGTCCGGTGATCATATCTACAATATGGACTACCGGAAAATGATCGACTATCACAAGGCCAAGGATGCGGACCTGACCATGGCGTGTGTCAAGGCGCCCATGGCACAGGCAGGTCGTTTCGGGGTGGCCGACATCGACAATGAGGACGGCGACACAGGCGGCAGGGTGCTCGGGTACAAGGAAAAGCCGTCCAAGCCCAAATTCAACTGGGCATCCATGACTATCTTATGTTTCAAGCCAAAAACACTATACGAAATTCTCGAGATAAACGCGCTTGAAGATGATTCCTTTGAGTTCGGCCGGAATATTATTCCCCGCATGATGTTTGAGCGGAGAAAAGTATTCGGTTTTAAATTTTACGGATACTGGGGGTACACCCGAACCATAGAGGAATACTGGCAGACCAACATGGATCTGCTTGGACCGAATCCCAGGATCAAAATTGGCGAATGGGCAATCAGGACGAATCTGGAACACCGCGGCATCAAAAACCGCCAGCCTCTTAAAATCGGCCTTTTTGCAACTGTTCAAGACAGCCTGATCTACAACGGCTGCGTAATAGAAGGGCATGTGGAACGTTCCATCCTGTTTCCCGGCGTGCATGTAAAAAAGGGCGCAGTTGTAAAAGATTCCGTGCTTTTTTTTGAAAACATTGTTTCAAAAAACGTACGATTAAATAAAGTGGTCAGCGACGTAAGCGTTGTCTTTGAAAGAGGAGCACGGGTCGGAGGGGATGGCCCATCTGAAGACCGGGAGGCATCTGTAATCGGATGGAACAACCGAATCCCGGCCGATAGCGTGATCGGTTCCGACTGCACTCTGTATCCGGGCCTTAAGCCGGAAAAGTTTACCAGGGAAATAAAAACCGGGGAGATAGTGCGATGAAGGATGCCGAAAAGCCTCTTGTACTGTTGCTTGCAGGCGGCGTCGGCAGCCGTCTTAACGTGCTGGTTCAGACCAGGGCCAAGCCCGCGGTTTCCTTTGCCGGGCTGTACCGTATCATCGATTTCAGCCTCAGCAACGTTATGAACTCCGGCCTGACCCAGGTAGGCGTTCTGACTCAATATAAACCCCTGTCGCTGATGCGGCACATCGGCACAGGGGAACCATGGGATTTTACAGGACGTACAAGGGGCGTAAAAATTCTGCCTCCCAGAACCGGTTCAAAGGATTCGGACTGGTACAAGGGAACCGCTGATGCAGTCCGTCAGAACATTGACTTTATTAAGGCCCACCCATCAACCGAGATCGTGATCTTATCCGGCGACCACATCTACCGTATGGATTTCGATGACGCGATCCGGTTCCATCGGCGTAAAGGCGCAGACATCACAATCGGCATGATGGTGGTGCCGAAAAGCCGGATTCATGAATTCGGGGCCGGGATCACCAATGAGGACGGCCGTATTGTGGAATGGGAGGAAAAGCCAAAGGTCCCCAGAACAAACCTGGCATCCATGGGAATCTATGTCTTTGACACCAGGTATCTGTTAAAACTCCTGGACGAGGACCGTCAGGAGGTGGATTTCGGCATGCACCTGATCCCCAAGGCCATTAAACGGGACAATGTTTTTGCTTACCCGTTTCACGGGTACTGGCGGGACGTGGGAACCATCCAGGCATACTGGGAGGCCAACATGGATATCCTGAAGGACAACCCTGAAATATCGCCTCAAGCCTGGGGAATCAGGCCTGTGTCAACATGTGATAACAACTTCGCGGACAGGTGCCCGGCCAGATTAGTAACAGGCAGCGAGGTCAGGGGTTCAATGATATCGGCAGGCAGCGTGATCGAAGGCAAAGTCGTTAATTCAGTGCTCGCGCCCGGCGTCAAGGTAAAACCCGGGGCACTGGTAAAAGACTCAATAATAATTGATGATTGCATCATTGAACAAGGGGCGGTTGTCGATCTCGCCATCCTGGACAAACGGATAACAGTGGGTAAAAATGCCGTGGTGGGTAGAGGTGATGATAAAGACGTATCAAATAAGCTCCAACCGAAACACCTATATACTGGAATAACCCTTGTAGGCAAAGAAGCATTCATTCCTGAAAACGCGGTCATAGGCAGAAGCTGCATCATCAGGCCATGGGTAACCCCTGATGATTTTCCCTCTATCCGGATTGAATCGGGAGAAACGGTCTAAGGGCTTTCCCTTTCACAACAATCCCGCGATAAACGGACCCACAGCATCCACTCCCTCTTCGTTTACCAGACGAATCGTCTCGGTGCCTATCACGGCTATGTCCGCCTTTCCGGAAAGAAATTCTACGTTTTCCCTGCTGCGGATTCCGAACCCGACTGCCAGCGGCAGGCTGGTTGCCTGTCGGCATCGAGAGAGGTATGAATTGATCTCTTCATCAAAATCAGTCTTCTTTCCGGTCACTCCCCGCCTTGCCACACAGTAGACAAATCCCTCCGAGCGGGAGGAAAGCTCATGCATCCTCTCTTTCGTGCTCGTGGGCGCAAAAATCTGGACAAAGCCCATATCACGTTCACGGGCCTTTCTGAAATAATCCTCCCCTTCCTCCGGGGGCAGATCAGGAATGATGAATCCCCTGATTCCGACAGCGTCGGCCTTATCCATAAAATCCTCCCATCCGAATTTAAACATTATGTTGAAATAGGTCATGAACAGAAACGGAATGGAATGGGTGGATATGATCTCTCTCGCAAAATCAATACACTCCCTGACGCTGACGCCTGAAGAGATGGCCTCCTGATTGGCCTTCAGTATGGTGGGGCCGTCTGCAACCGCTTCTGAAAACGGAATCTGCAACTCGATGAGATCCACTCCGTTTTCCACCATCTGTTCGATTACCCTGCGATTAACGTCAAATGACGGGTAGCCAAGCACAAGATGGGTCATCAACAGGATTTTTTTCTTTTCAAGAGCCTTTCGGATCTCATTTTCCAGCTTCATACTCCGCACCTTTTTTTATTATGAATTCTTTCCAGGACGGATCATCAATCGCATGAGCAATTGTAAAGATATCCTTATCGCCGCGCCCGGACATATTTATTAAGATGGCATCATCAGACGGCAGGCCGGCCGCCTCCTTAAATGCCTGCACTAATGCGTGGGCTGATTCCAGGGCAGGTATAATGCCCTCCTTCTTCATGGTCAGGTCAAGTGCCTTCATCACTTCCTTATCCGAGGCAGCTTCAAACCTGACACGCCCCCTATCAGCAAGATCAGCCAGCAAGGGAGACACCCCTATATAGTCAAGACCGGCAGACACTGAATAGGTGTCACGCATCTGACCGTCCGAGTTCTGCAGGAACATGGTCTTGTACCCCTGGGCCACTCCGGATGACCCGTCGCTGCCGGCAAGGCGAGAGGCATGCATGCCTGAGTCAAGTCCGTGTCCGCCTGCTTCAACTCCCACAAGTTCCACTTCCCGGTCATCCAGGAATCCCTGAAAAATGCCCATTGCATTGGAACCGCCGCCCACGCAGGCATAGACACGGGCAGGAAGCCGTCCCGTGCTCTTTATAATCTGTTTCCGGGCCTCTAGGCCGATAATAGACTGAAACCAGGCCACCATTGACGGAAACGGATGCGGACCGCACACCGTGCCCAGTACATAATGGGTGTCATCCATTCGCGTGACCCAGTCCCGAAAGGACTCGTTAATCGCATCCTTGAGCGTCCTGGAACCGTCTGTAACGGAAATCACTTCAGCGCCGAGCTTTTCCATCCAGAATACGTTCGGGCGCTGTCTTGCCATATCCTCTTCGCCCATGTAAATGGTGCATTCAAACCCGAACTTCGCGGCCATTGTGGCCGTTGCAACACCATGCTGGCCGGCGCCGGTCTCGGCAATTACGCGCGATTTTCCCATTCGCTTGACCAGAAGTCCCTGGCCCATGACGTTGTTGAGCTTGTGCGCACCGGTATGATTCAGATCCTCACGCTTGATAAAAAACCGGGCTCCCCCAAAATGGCGGGACAGATTTTCCGCAAATGTAAGAGGCGTGGGACGACACGAATAGGTTGACATAAGTTCTACATATTCTTCCCAGAATGATGGGTCATTCCTGTCCTGTTCATAAGCCTTATTCAACTCCTTAAACGTCTCATGCAACACCTCGGGAATAAACGCCCCGCCCCACTGTCCGTAATATCCTTTTTTGGTCATTTTTTGATTTTTCCAATATACATATGTTTTCCGGGTTCCGGGTTCCGGGTTCCGGGTTCCGGGTTCCGGGTTCCGGGTTCAAGGTTCAAGGTTCAAGGTTCAAGGTTCAAGGTTCAAGGTTCAAGGTTCAAAGGTTTATTTGACCCGCTACAGGTTAAACCGCAACTTGTTCAGGGTTTTCGTATCAATTCCGTACTCCCGGCCAAGCCACTTCATGTCAAGCTGAAACACAAGCCACCTGCACGTTGCGGCTGTCGTCATAAAGCATGGTCGTGCTCGTGGACACGAAGCGCCAGCTCTCCTGGGGGTGATGTATTTTGAGGGGTTTTTCCCTGACCGTTCTTGCCGCCTCAAGCTCTGCAATAAACTGCTGGTATGAAGCCTGGTCCTCGTAAATCTGATCCAGGGACTTGTGTCGCATCTGGGTCCAGGTTCGACCGTACAACTTTTCCGCAGTTCTATTCCACGCGAGTATCCTTCTCTCCTTATCCGTCATTATCACCGCGTCAGGCATCCGGTCACAAAACTCCTTGAAACCATGCATAACGCGGGTGGTGTCACGGAGCCTCATTGCAAGACGCCTGGTAATTTCAGGGGCAATGGCCGGGAACCTGTCAATAAATGACCCAATCTCGTCACCCGGGACCCGAATAACTTTCACATCTTCAAGGGCTTTACATGAGGCTGACCTCCTTAGGGTCTGGAAAGAAATAACTTGGATTTTCCGTTTCCGAACTGTATCACACTTTTAGCCGGTTTGACATCCCCGAAATCCTCACCGTAGCCCTGCTACGCTTGCGGTTTCGTGAATATCAAACCGACTAAATCTGCAACACATTTCGGATCGGAATTACCCAAGTTATTTCTTTCCAGACCCTTATCATTCAAGAGATATGCCATTTCCCCGAATATTGAACCGGGTTCGGAAATCTCGGAGATATTCATGTTACCCTTAATAAGAATTACATGACCGGAAATGAGCACATAGAGGTCCGTGGTCTCATCACCTTCCAGGAAGATGACGTCACCTGAACGAAATTCCACCAGATATTTTTTGTTTTCAGGATGATTTATAAGTTCCAACACAGTTCATTTCTCGTAAGAACATGATGCCCTTCGGGCAAACTTGGCTTTTAGCTATTAGCT
>JAYEJK010000131.1:0-3966 GCA_034660535.1 Thermodesulfobacteriota bacterium
CTTAAATCTAGAGCTTGAAGTCCTTTTTTTATTTATTAAATAGTTATCCAAAATAGAATGGAGGAATGGCATGACAGACGAGCACAGCACACCTGGAGCAGGTGGAGTACTGGTCGTTGGCGGAGGCATCAGCGGGCTGACTGTCGCCCTGGAAGCCGCGGAAGTCGGAAAAAATGATGTGTTTCTGATTGAAAAAAATCCTTATCTGGGTGGCCGTGTTGCTCAGCTTAATCAGTATTTTCCCAAGCTTTGCCCGCCTTCCTGCGGTCTTGAGATCAACTTTAAGCGGATCAAGAGTAATCGGAGTATCCGTGTCTACACTATGACCGAGGTGACCAAGGTTTCCGGGACTCCGGGCAACTATGAAGTGGAACTTTTGACCAGACCCAGATACATCAACAGCAACTGCACAGGGTGCAATGACTGCGTTGAGGTCTGCACGGATGAGCGTGACAATGATTTCAACTTTGGAATGGACAAGACCAAGGCCGTATATCGTCCCCATGAGATGTCCTACCCCATGAGATACGTTCTGGATATGGATGCCTGCAGCCCTGAAAACGCACAAAAGATAAAAGAAGCCTGCAAGTATGATGCAGTGGATCTTGACATGAAACCGGAGACGGTTACCTTGAATGTCGGTTCCATTGTCTGGGCCACGGGATGGAACCCATATGATCCCACCAAGATGGACAATCTCAAGTTTAATGAGAGCGATTCCATTATTACAAATATGATGATGGAGCGTCTCGCCTCTCCGGGCGGTCCCACGGAAGGCAAGATACTGCGTCCGGGCGACAACAAGGAACCTGAGAGCTTCGCATTTGTGCAGTGCGCCGGATCAAGGGATGAAAATCATCTGGAGTTCTGTTCCTACATATGCTGCATGGCAACCATGAAACAGATAACCTATATCAGGGAGCGTTACCCTGAGGCCAAAATTTACGTCTTCTACATTGACCTGCGGACCCCCGGCAAATACGAGAAGTTCCGCGAAAAGGTCATGAAGGATGAGAATACCAGTTTCATCAAGGGAAAAGTGGCTGAAATCAAGATCGAGGATGATGGCGGAGTGACCGTGGTTGCCGAGAATGCCGTGACCGGTAATAAGGTCGAACAAAAGGTGGACCTGGTAGTCCTGGCAACAGGTATGGAACCGGCGTTAAAGGAGCAGGGAGCTGCCCTTGGCCTGCAGATGGACAACAACGGTTTTGTAATCCCGGACTATGACCAGGGGACAATTTCTGCAGGTTGCGCTAAAAAAGCCGCTGATGTGGTGACAAGTAATCAAAGCGCAACGGCAGCAGCCTTAAAAGCCATTCAAATGTCGAGGAGGTAACGGTCAATGGATAAGAAATACGGTGCATATATATGTACAGGATGTGGTATTGGCGATGCCCTGGATATTGAGGCCCTTACAGGAGTTGTCACCAGCGAGATGAGTATGGAGTGCAAGACCCACCCGGCCCTGTGTGGATCTGAAGGGCGTGCCCTTATTGAGAGCGACATTGCAGAAGGCGTGAACACGGTTGTGGTTTGCGGATGTTCTCCCAGGGTAATGGAGGATGAATTCAACTTCGGCGATGACAAGATCACGGTCAGGGGCAATATTCGTGAGCAGGTTGTATGGTGCAAGGCAGAGGATGCTGATGATGAATATGTTCAAGAACTGGCATCCGACTATGTGCGGATGGCCTGCGTCAGGGCCCAGAAAACAGATCTTCCCGAGCCGTTCCTTCTTGAGGAAATGAGCAAAAAAATACTGGTAATGGGCGGCGGTGTTGCCGGACTCACGGCAGCCATGGAGGCGGCCAGGGCAGGTTATGAGGTAACACTGGTCGAGAAGAATGACAAGCTGGGCGGAAAGGCCCTGGAATGGCGTAAACAACTGCCCACAAAGGCCCCTTGGGCCGACCTTGAGGATCCCTCGGTGTCTCAAATGGTGACCGAGGTGGAGGGCGCTTCAAATATAACCGTCAAGACCTCAAACGAGGTCGCACGCATCGGGGGAGCTCCGGGTATATTTGCAGTAAGTTTCAAGGATGCGGGCCAAAAAAGTGAGTGGGACGCCCCTGCCAAGGTGGCTGTGGATGAACAGGATCTCATTGACAAGGGCGAGATGGAAGATCCCAATGCGGGACTAAAGCCTTACAGTGATGTGAATCCGGATGCCGAAATGTTCGGGGCGGTTGTTCTGGCAACCGGATGGATCCCGGCTGATGTGTCTGAATATGAGCATCTTGGATACGGTAAATTCAAAAATGTCCTTACCAACCTTGAATTCGAAAAAATGGCCGGCGACGGTAAGATCGGAAGACCATCCGACGGTAAGGAGGTTGAAAGCGTTGTGTTTGTCCAGAGTCCCGGTGCTGCGGATAATGACAACGATTTTCCATACTGTAACTCCGTGACCAGCGCGGTTGCCCTTAAGCAGGCAAAATACGTGCGCCAGGACAATCCGGACGGCAAGGCATATATACTCTATCAGCACATGCGTACTCCGGGAAACATGGAACTCTTTTACAAGGCGGCCCAGGATGATGAAGGTATTTTCCTTACCAAGGGCAATGTAATGAGCGTCAAAGAAGAGGCTGATAATTCCCTGACCATTGCATGTGAAGATACGCTGCTTAACGAAAATATTGCAATCTCCGCGGACATAGTGGTTCTGGCAGCCGGTATGGTTCCGGTCACAAAGGATGAGAACTCGATCAACCTGGCCTACCGCCAGGGCCCGGCATTTCTTGATCTGGACCTTTTTGACGGTTATGCGGATTCCCATTTTGTCTGTTTTCCCTATGAGACCCGTCGGACCGGTGTTTACACTTGCGGCGGCGTAAGAAAGGCCATGACCGTTGAAGAGACCATTGATGATGCAACCGGCGCAGCTCTTAAGGCCATTCAATGCATTGAGTCGGCTGACCGCGGTGTGTCCGTTCATCCGAGGTCGGGCGATAAGACCTATCCTGATTTCTTTTTTCAGCGTTGCACCCAGTGTAAGCGTTGTACTGAAGAATGTCCGTTCGGAGCGCTTGACGATGACGAAAAGGGCACCCCGTTGCCGAACCCGACAAGATGCCGCCGTTGCGGCACCTGCATGGGTGCTTGTCCCGAGCGTATTATCGGTTTTAAGGACTATAACATTGATATGATCGGTTCCATGGTCAAAATAATCGAGGTCCCGGATGACGATGAGGACAAACTGAGATTTGTCTGCTTTGTATGCGAGAACGATGCATATCCGGCCATTGACATGGCCGGTATCAGGGGAAAGGCCATGAACAATCTGGTCAGATTTATCCCTGTCCGCTGCCTTGGTTCCGTCAACATGGTATGGATCAAGGATGCACTCTCCTCCGGCCTGGACGGTGTAATGCTCCTTGGCTGCAAGTATGGTGATGACTACCAGTGCCATTTTGTCAAGGGCAGTGAAATAGCGACCAAGCGTATGGAGAACATCGGCGAGACACTGGCAACCCTGGGTCTGGAGCCGGAGCGTTGCGCGGTCAACGAGATTGCGATCACGGATTTTGACAGGGTCGGACCCATTGTTCAAGAATTCGTTGAACAGATCGTTGCACTCGGCCCCAACCCGTTCAAGGGCTTCTAGATTTGAATTTATCCGGAAAGAAACATTTTTTGGGTAAGGTAAAACTGGATTTTTTTTTAATGACAGTGTACATTCCTGTTGGTCAGGCTTGGCGGCCCGACCAACAGGTGTTTACTTTAACATAGTTATACGGGATTATGTTGTCATCCATGGTTTTAATGCCGGGGTTTGACAGAATGGAGGATTGATATGGCGGAAGAATTAATAATAGAACCTGAGAAAAAACAATTAAAAGTAGAACCGGATATGGAATTTATTCGATATCTGAAGAGCGCCGGGGGCGACACCTTGAAAAAGTGTTATCAGTGTGCGACCTGTTCAGCGGTCTGTCCTCTGGCAACGGATGAGAAACCGTT
>JAYEJK010000132.1:0-3947 GCA_034660535.1 Thermodesulfobacteriota bacterium
TTATCCCGTCATATTTCTTTTTATCGACACGAAGTTTTTCTCTAAAATAACCAACTCATTTGCTAACGGATGAGTACGACAGACCGAACAGTTCTGATATTTTCCGTAAAAAATGATAAATGATTTCGGGAAAGACGAATATTTTTTGCGAGGGGGACAAGGAACAGCAAACCAGGTCTCGCAGCTTAAACAATCACGATGTCAACCTCGATTCCGGGTGTTATATCCTGTCGGTCCTGCCCCGCATCAGTTAACCTCCCGTGTCTTAAAAAACTCTATCTCCGGCCACTCTTCCATGTAATAGCCGAGCTGCCATTCACTGGTTGTCAAAAAGGAGAGGCAGCCTTCAGCATCCTTAGCCATGTTGGCTATATATTTTTTCTCAAATTCAGCCATTTTTTTGCGATCATCACACGTGACCCAGCGTGCCACATTAAAATTCACAGGTTCATATATGGCATCCACACCATATTCCGCCTTAAGACGGGCCATGGTCACATCAAACTGGAGGACACCAACCGCCCCCAGAATATAGTCTCTTCCTATAGCAGGCATAAAAACCTGGATAGCCCCTTCCTCTGCAAGCTGGATCAATCCTTTCTGAAGGTGCTTGGCCTTTAACGGGTTCTTCAGAAGCACACGCCTGAAATACTCAGGTGCAAAATTGGGGATCCCGCTGAATTTCAAAGGTTCGTTTTCGGTAAATGTATCGCCGATCTTTATGGTTCCGTGGTTATAGATACCAATAATATCCCCGGGAAAAGCCTCCTCCACATTCTCCCTGTCCTGTGCTATAAATATGGTTGCATTGGCAAAGGTTACATCTTTTCCGATCCTGTGGTGAACGACTTTCATTCCTCTTGTAAATTTTCCTGAACAGATCCTGACAAATGCAATCCTGTCACGGTGAGCAGGGTTCATATTGGCCTGTATTTTAAAAGCAAAACCTGAAAACTCTTTTTCGTATGGCGAAACCTCACGGGAAACTGCCTGTCTCACACCTGGATGCGGGGACATTTCCAGAAATGCATCCAGCATCTCTTTAACACCGAAATTATTAATGGCGCTTCCGAAAAAAACCGGCGTCTGGCTTCCTTTTAAAAAATGTCGGCGCTCAAACGGATTGGCGGCGCCTTCAAGCAGCGCAATGTCTTCACGCAATTCATCGGCCTGCTTCTTTAAAAGTTCATCCAGGACAGGATCAGACAGATCATTAATAGCGATCCTTTCCTGACCAAGGGTTTTTCCGCCTGGTTTAAAAATATGCAGTTGTTTGTGAAAGAGATTATATACACCTTTAAAACGTTTACCCATACCAATAGGCCAGGAAAGCGGCGCACATTCGATCTGCAGCTTATTCTCAATATCATCAAGGATATCAAGAGGCGACATGCCTTCACGATCAAGCTTGTTTATAAATGTAATGATCGGGGTGTTGCGCATCCTGCAGACCTCCATGAGTTTTTCGGTCTGAGGTTCCACCCCCTTGGCATTGTCAATCACCATCAGGGCGCTGTCCACGGCAGTCAACACCCTGTATGTGTCTTCTGAAAAGTCCTGGTGGCCCGGCGTGTCGAGCAGATTAATCTCAAAATCCCTGTAGTTAAACTTCATTACAGAAGTTGTAACTGAAATACCTCTTTCCTTTTCAATCGACATCCAGTCACTGGTAGCGTATCTGGATGCCTTCCTTGCCTTAACAGCCCCGGCCTGCCGGATCGCCCCGCCAAAAAGGAGAAGCTTTTCCGTCAGCGTGGTTTTACCTGCATCAGGATGACTGATAATTCCGAATGTTCGTCTCAGGTTAATCTCTTTTTGATTAAAACTATCCATAAATTTTCCTTTGTTTACCCCCTTTATTGAGTAGAACTACAGGAATAGCGAGCTATTTCAAGGACTTTTGCGAATGAAGATCGGTTAAAGATAACCGTGAAGTTGGAATGCAAAAATGTGGAGTTATTTTTGAGCGAGCCCTAATCCCAGACTATTTCATATTTTTCCATATACAAATCACGAACCGGAACGATAGTTATTCTTTTGCCTGTTTCTATTTCAACATTGTCGACCGTGCCTGACTCCTCGTTCAGCATCAGATCCGCAACCGACGGATGGACCTTTACTCTCACACCCTGGGATGCTATTTTTTTTGAGGCAATGGAAATTTTTCTAAAAACCTCATAACAAACAGTCCGGCGCGACTTCAAAAAACCTTCACCATGACAATAGGGACACGGCTCACACATCATCTGGGACAGGGCTCCACGACTTCTCTTTCTCGTCATCTGAACAAGACCGAACTCCGAGACTTTTAGAATATTGACCCGGCTCTTGTCTTTTTTAACAGCCTCTGTCAGAGCCTTGAACACGTCCTCGCGGTGACTCTCATCCTCCATATCAATAAAATCAATAATGATTATCCCGCCGATATTTCTAAGCCGAAGCTGGTAGGCAATCTCCTTGACCGCCTCCATATTAGTCTTGAAGATAGTCTGTTCCAGATCCGTCTTGCCCACGAAACGACCTGTATTCACATCAATTACGGTCAATGCCTCGGTCGCCTCAATAATGATGTAGCCCCCGCATCGAAGCCAGATCTTTTTATCCAGTGCGTGATTAATATTTACTTCCACCCCGTAATAATCAAACACAGGAGTATCTTCGTCACACAGATGGATTTTTCCTGTCAGGCGCGGCGCAAATGTCTCCACAAAAGAAAAAACGCGTTTATAGGTCTTGGGATCATCAACCACTATTCGATCCACGTTTGGGGAAAAAATATCCCTGACCGCCCTTAAAATGATATCAAGATCCCGATGTACAAGCGTTGCGACCGGAGATTTTTTGGCTTTATCCTGTATCTCCCTCCAGAGATGGAGCAGGAACTCCATGTCTACCTCCAGGCATTCCCTGGAGGCAAACTCCGCAGCAGTCCTGACAATGAATCCCGTGCCGGCCGGACGCAGTTCCTCAATCTCCTTGCGCAGACGATTTTTTACCACCTCGTCCTCTATTTTACGGGATATCCCGATATGGTCGGTCATGGGCATAAAGACGAGATTTCGACATGGCAGAGTGATCTGACATGTAAGCCGCACCCCCTTGGTTCCGATCGGCTCCTTGCAGACCTGGACCAGCAATTCCTGGCCCTCGCTCAGCATATCCTCGATGTTCATCCCGGCCACCCTCTTAGGCACGTAATCAGGCGGAGGTCTCAACCAGCGGAACGATCCTTCGGCATGCATTCTAACTATATCGTCAATCGCAACACTGTTGGTAAAAACATCGTCTACGTATAAAAAACCGGTTCGATCAAGCCCGATATCCACAAAAGCAGCCTGCATGCCCGGCAGAACGCGAACCACCTTGCCCTGGTAAATATTCCCGACAAGACCCTTTTCCGCCGGCCGTTCCAGATAGAATTCCACCAGATTGCCATACTCCACGAGCGCAATCCTGGTCTCATATGAAGTAGCATTAATTACTAAGTCAGTAGCCATTATGTTAAATTTTTACCAAACTGTGCAATTAATTTCCTAATTACACAGATAAATTTTTTTCCTTACCCATTAAAACTCCAGGCAATTCAAACTTCAGTTATTTTTTTTTCAAGTTACTTCATCCCAACCCCTGTTGTCAATCCGCTCCTTATTCAGCTGGATATTTCATAATAAGCCATCCGGAATTTTGCAACAAGGCAAAACAGGCACACCAAAGCAGTTTGCAAACGAATTTGAGCATGTTTTTTGAAACGTGAGTAGTTTGGGGTGCAATACAGAATATGTTCAAAGCGGCGCCACTGAAGTGGACCCCAAGTCAAGGACAATTTAACCAAAATCTAACACAATTTGCTATTCGCTTTCTCCGCGCCTTGCCATTTAGTGATTTTCTCGGCATGCAATTCAAATAACATATCTTCAGTTATCCGGCTTCCCTCACCCACACCTTAA
>JAYEJK010000133.1:0-14907 GCA_034660535.1 Thermodesulfobacteriota bacterium
ATAAAAGAGATGAGAGTCATACAAAGGAAGAGTCGAATGTTTTTAAGGAATGGGAAGATGAATCCAAGACAGAAACAAGCGATCAGAATGGTGCAGTCCTGAAAAACAGTATGAGTAGTAAAAAACCATACTGGGCTCAAAAAAACCTCAAGAAGAATGGTACTGGTAAGAAGAAAAAGGGTAAGTTTTGGAGTTTTATTACGGGACAGGGGGTTCACTAGAAAATGAGGGAATTATCAACATATATCCGTATTGTAGTCATGGCCTGCATCCTTGCGGTGTCCTTTACCAGTTGTAGCAGTCAGGAGGAGAAAATCACCGCATTTACCAATCGTGGAGACGAATTAGTGAGTCAGGGAGAATATGAAAAAGCTGTTCTGGAATATCAGAATGCATTGCAGCTTCATCCAAAATTTGCTCCTGCTCTTTTTGCATTAGGCCGCACTTATCTGAAGCAGGAGCAACATCGAAAGGCATACAGTTATTACAAGGCTGTATTGAACATTGATCCTGCCATGGATACAGCCAGAATAGAAGTTGCGTCATTACTGGCTCTGGCCAGAGAAGGACAAAATTCTATGGATGAATTGGAAAAGATAGTTCATCCGGAAAGCATGGAGCCCCGCTTCAGCATTATTAAAGCACAAGCGCAGATTTCCATGCAACTTTTTGATGATGCTATTACCACTTTGCTGCTCACAAAAGATGGTGATAAAAATGAGGAAGTTCTTGGTCTATTGGCCATCGCTTACAGAGAAGTAGGGTCTTTTAATAAAATGGAAGAGATTGTGCGGCAGTGGCAACAGGTTGCTCCTGAATCTTTGACCCCATATGTTTTTATGGCTCAGCATGCCTTGAGACAAGGCGATACAGAGCGAGTTAGGGAAGAGTTAGAGGAGATGGTTAAGACGCACTCAGGTGATGAAAAGGCCGGTTTGGTGGCAGCTCGCATGTTTGAAAAATATAATATGATTGAGATGGCAAAACAAGCTTATGAGGGACTACCCAGAACCGTTAATAATATGCGAAGGCATGCCGGTTTTCTCATGCGTATGGAGGATTTTAATGGAGCAAAAGCTCTTTTGGAAGAGGTTTTGGCGAAACAGCCTGATAATATTAAAGCAATTGTTCTGTTGAGTGATACTTTTACAGCGAAGGGAGATCCTGTAGAGGGACTAAAGGCGCTCGATCAAGCCTTGGAGGCGATGTCCGAGAAGGGAGCCGATTGGGAGTGGATTGTTTACAAAAAGGCGGAGATTAAAGCCGGGAAGGGTAAATATGATGTTGCAAGACTTTTAGTAGAGGAAGTGATCACGGAGAATCAGGGGAATATCGATGCCCATTTACTGCTAGGAAAAATTCTTTTAGCATTGCGACAGACTGAAAAGGCAGAAATTCATTTGAATCAGGCAGCTGTTGCCCAGCCTGAAAATGCGCAAGCGCAACTCCTGTTGGCTAAGAGTCAGCTCATTAATGGAAATGAATCCATGGCTGAAGATACTATAAAATCATTTGTGTTGGAATATCCTAAAAACATGGCTGTGAGAATGGAACTTGTTCGATTTTATCTGAGCATGAATAACTATGAACAAGCTGTAAATTTTCTCGACAAGGGACTGGTGGAAAATCCGGAGGATGTCAATATATTACAAGCGAGAGGCGAGATAGAAATGGCGCAGGAGAATTATTTCAGAGCCAAGAAAGATTTTCAGCGTTTGCTTGTTCTCGATCCTGAATTGTATACCGGATACTTTGGTATGGCCCGTTTGACTGCCAAACAAGGTGATTTTGAGACAGCAATCGACTGGTTTCAGAAAACGGCTGAAAGGAAGAATGGCCTCCCAAACGTTTTACCTGCTTTGGTTGGTATTTACGAAAAAATAGGCCAGCTGTCGAAAGCTGTCACGTATATTGAAGCTAAGTTGAATGAGCATCCTGAGACCCCGGAGCTTCATTATTATCTTGGAGCAATCTATCTGACCCAGGAAAAATGGGCTGAGTGTGAAAGAGAGTTGATCAAGGCGAGCGAACTGGCACCTCGCTGGGAAGAGCCGATTCGAGCCCTGGCCAAGGCCTATGCCAAACAGAATAAAATAAATGAAGCTATTGTTAAGGTTGAAAAGGCTTACCAAAATACTGGGAGTCAACTTATGGGGCTGCAATTGGCTGCTTTTTATGAATATACCGGCAGCTTTCCAAAAGCAGTTCGTGTTTATGAAGAAATGTTGGGTAAGGATGCTGAATCGGACACCTTGTTGAATGGTCTCTCGTATCTCTACGCCGAGTATTTGCCTGATCAGACTCATTTGGAAGAAGCTGCTTTCATGGTGGAGAAATGTTTGGCAAGTCAGCCTGAGAACCATTCCTATCTGGATACAGTTGCCTGGGTGTCATATCAGCAAGGTAAACTGAATACCGCCTGGAGTTATATGAAAAAAGCATTAGAGAGGGCTCCAGAGATGGGGGTCTATAATCTCCATGCTGCCCTTATAGCCCGCAGCTTGGGTCAGAACGAGAAAGCACAGGAGTATCTAGCAAACGCAATGACGAAACAAATGGAAATCCGTTATCATGAACAGGCGCAGGCTCTTAAAAAAGAATGGGATGGTTAACTTCGAATATTTTATACATATTTTGATAGAATTAGTATGAAGTGGATTAGCTTCGCTGACGAAAAATATTTGTTTTTAATGCAGGTTTGGGAGGGATCATGAGAAAGAAAATAGGTATTGTTACACTGTTGTTTCTTTTGGTCAGCATGTTCGCTGTATTTTCTCTGACTTCTGCAAAAGAGGCCATTAAAAGACCGGGGTCTGGATTCGCTTTTTTACCGGAGATTCTGGGGTTTAAAATCCCTGGAAACGCCGGAAGTACTCCCCCGGGCATGGCTGGGGGACGAATGTCCTTGCCTAGCTATGGAAAGGTGTATATTGAAAACTATGTTACCCAATGGAGGGGTGATAAGAAATATGCAGTGCAGGGTGTGCAAGACAGGACAATGGCTTTTTATCCTCCGTTTGCCAGTACCGCTTTTGAAAGAAAGAATACATGGATTCCGCAACAACCTTTACTTTTTTTGAGTCAAAACATAAATAATGATATTTTCCCATCGATCATAATCCCTCGAGTAAGTCCGCCATCCGAGCCGCCAGAAGACGATGTTTATGGTTTTGGAACTCCTTCTGGATTCGGAGGACTTTCATTTTCTTTGGGTGGATTGGGTGCTGGTGTTGGTCTCGGGCCACCCATTCCTATTCC
Source organism: Thermodesulfobacteriota bacterium (assembly GCA_034660535.1). Lineage (GTDB taxonomy): Bacteria > Desulfobacterota > Desulfobulbia > Desulfobulbales > DAOVYS01 > DAOVYS01. The sequence continues at coordinate 3,259 of JAYEJK010000133.1, forward strand.
TGGAACTGTCTGGTTGTTAGCTGCCGGCTTGGCCTTTTTGATTTTTGTAAAGAGGAGTAAGTACAATGCTATCGAAGTTAGCCTGTGCTTTACGCTTTAGGTTCGTTATAGATAAAGACAAAACTCACCTTTCTTGTCCCGCCAATAATCTTATGTGTTTTTACAAAATGAAAAGAAATACACACATCGGAGTTGAAGGCGCTTGTTTTTTGTAGGCATACTCTCCCATCTGCTAATCATATTTTAACACTTTGCTTTCGTTTCTCTAATGAATTTATCCTAATGTAGAACGTTCAAATGAGAGTCTTTCATGATCCAGCAGCAGGTTTCCGTACTGAATAATATTCTTATGCTTTTGGACGCCCTGTGCGTGATAATTGCTGGATATTGGTCGTATTCCATCATGATATATCTCTTGGACTCCACCTGGACTATAGAGCTTATTCCATTTATAACTACTGTTTGGGTGATGATGTGTCTCAATAACTATTTTATGGGGAAGTTCGGCCTGTATGGAGACCGTAGAGAAAAGTCGAACGTAGTATATATTTTGTCAATTTCCAAAGCCGTTGGTTTTAGTGGAATCATGGTGATGGCAGGAATATTTTTAACAATACCTTATGATTTTCCCAGAGAATTTCTGCTTATTTTCATCAGCCTCTCTTTTGTTTTGATTTCAGGCCAAAGAATGTTTATGCGGACCTATATTGAACAGGCCTCTCAGAAAAGCGTTAACGCTCGAAAAATTCTTATTGTGGGCAGCCTTACAAGAGGCAGGATTGTAGCACAGCTTCTTGAAAAACAACTGAGTTGGGGGCATGAGGTCATTGGCCGTCTAGCGGTTGATTCCGAGAGAATTGGCCAAGAAGAAACAATCGGTATGCTAGCTGAACTTCCAGAAATCCTTCGTTTACAGTCAGTAGATGAGGTTGTTTTTGCAGTCGAAAGGGGAGGCGATGTTGACATGTCTAGCCATCTGAAAACTTGCAGGGAGATGGGTATTCCAGCAAGAATTTTGCCCGCCTTGTGGAAAGCAGGAGAGAAGAGTATTTCAACAGAACGATGTCAGGGGGTGCCATTCCTCACGATGCGGGTAAATAGTTTCAGCGCCACGGGATTACTTTATAAGAGATTGATGGACGTGGTAGCGGGGACTGTGGGCACGCTCATTTTCTGTGTGATGTACCCATTCATTGGTCTTGCTATTAAGTTGGAATCCCCGGGTCCTGTTCTCTTTAAGCAGAAGAGAATCGGCCTTCACGGCAGGCCTTTCATACTTTATAAGTTCAGATCCATGTATGAGAACGCAGAATTTCTTCAAATGGAGCTTATGGCGCAAAATGAAATGAACGGGGCTATATTTAAACTTGAAAACGATCCCAGGATTACCCCCATCGGGGGATGGCTCAGAAAGACTTCATTAGATGAATTTCCCCAATTTCTCAACGTCCTCAAAGGAGAAATGAGTTTGGTGGGCACAAGGCCCCCTCTTGAGTCCGAGGTAAATGAATATCAGACCTGGCATCTCAGGAGGATATCTATAAAACCTGGAATTACCGGATTGTGGCAGGTGTCCGGCAGAAATGAAATTAAGGATTTTGATAAAATTGTTGAACTTGACTGCAGTTACCTAGATAATTGGCGTTTTATAAATGATCTTAAAATATTACTAAAGACCATCGGCGTTGTTTTGAAAAGAAAGGGGGCAAAATAGCTAAGTGCTTCCACAAATAATATATAAGAATAATGATCAATCTCATTCAACATGATCCCATAAAGGTTATAATATTTTTTTTGATCTTTGGTGTGGCGATCATCTGGCTCACATTTAATTTACAAAATAGAGAAAAAATATTTTTTTATCTCATATTTTACATTCCAATTTCCTTCAGGTCATTAAGTGGTACCCTCTCTCTCTATTTGATTGCCATGTTAACCTTATGGACTTTAATAGATGCCATTAAGGTAGATGAAAATAGAAGTTTTTCGTTTGATAGTTTACTTATTGTTTTAATATTTATTGCTTCTTCACTATCAATTCTCAATGCAGACGATTTATCTCTATTTTATAGAAGTGAAGGCAGAATTAGACTCGATTACAATTACCTATCACTATTGGCTGTTTTCGCATCTATTGGTGTTTATATTATGACGAAACGTTTTGTCGATACAGAAGAGAAATTACTAAAACTTATTTCGTTTACTGTTATCTCAGGTTCAATTGCTACGTTTGCCGGCTATCTACAGATCGTAAATCCAGGGAATACATTTATTTTTAAATATATTGTCATTGGAGAAAGCATTAAATGGTCAAGAAGGATTGCTGCCACAATGCAGGGTTATGAATTTCTCGCAGAATATTCCATGATACTGATTCTTCTTTCTATGATCCTTTTTTATAACTCCAAAACAAGTATGACACGACTTCTTTATGCGGTGATAATTATTAACTTTCTGATCGTAATGACCTTGACGCAGGTTCGTGGCATATATATTGCCATAGTAGCGGCCTTACTGTATCTGACTTTTCTCATGCTTTTTCTTGGCAGGGTGAAAACCAGTTTTAAAATTTTGTCATATTCTCTCCTAGCCATTACCGTGTTAGTAGGTACCATCTTATTTATTGATTTCTTAAAACCGGGAGAAGGTTTCACGGACCGTTTCAAACAGTTTGAAGCGGTAGATATTTCGAAGGGTAATTATGGGACGAGAACCGAAGTTTGGGATTATGGCGTCAAGGTCATTCAGCAAATGTCGCTGTCTGAGAAGATTTTTGGCGCGGGACATAAATATTTTGGTGTTAACGCAAAACATTTCAAGGCAGGAGGCTGGCCTCACAACCTCTACTTTTCATATTTGATACGTGATGGTGTTGTCGGCCTCTTTCTTTTGTTATGTTTTTTCATTTGGCTTTACAAGGAATCATTACTGGCGGTGTATCGTGCGATTAGGATCGATGACAGACAAGAATATTTTGTTGCTGTAATTTTACATCTTGTCCTGATTATTATAGTTGTAGATGAATTCAAAATTGAATTTATACGGCATGATAGATCGAGTACCCTTATATGGCTCTTCTTTGGCATTATTGCTGTCAATTCGCAAAGAATAAAGAGTCTCACATATAATATGAAATATCAATAGGCAAGTGGAAAAGAGTACTCATTTTTCTCGTACTTAATGGTTTGAAGTAGTCTGCTATAAAGTCCAGCTATAATGAATATATTAATAATAGTAGAAGCGATTCCTCCATATTGCGGTGGTGCAGAACACGCTGCCTGGAATAAAGCGCTTATTCTAAAAAAGTATGATACCGTCTCAATAATTACATTTGGATCTGAAGATTGTTATGCATTTTTGGAAGGAATACATGTTTATTACCTGAAAAAGAGAAGAAAGCAGTTATCCTATTATTTTACGGCAGGAAGAAAGAAAATTCATAATTATCTAAAAATGATAAATCCTGATATTATCCACAGTCATATGCCTGATGTATTGCATTTTTGCTTACCTAAAAACAGGTATAATCTTATTTCAACCATTCATGATGGAGTACCTGAGACGAAAATGGTAGCCATTCAAGGACATTCTCCTTTGCATTGGCTGAAATTTAAAGTAATGCGAAGATATAATATAGCAAAATCAAAAATTGTAACCTGTGTAAGCAAATACAATTATCAAATAATGACCCGTTTATATAATAAGCAACGGGGGAAATTTGCCGTCATTCCAAATGGCATATCAGAAAGCTTCTACACTCCAGTGAATAGTGATCAAGGGCAATTTATCCTCAATTTTGGGCGTCAAATCGAACTGAAAATGGGACCGCTAATTGAAGTGGCTCAATTGATGCCGAACATGCAGTTCAAATTTCTAGGAAACGGTCCTATGGTTCAGGATTACGGGGTTAGGAACGTTGAATTTGTCGGCTTCAGGGCAAAAGTGAAGGAAATGATAGATCAGGCCTTTTTCTGCGTTTTTCCTTCAGTTTCCGAAAATCTGCCGTTGGTTGGGTTAGAATCAATGGCTCGGGGACGTCCTGTTATTGCCACGAAAACAGGGTTTTCAGAATATATTATCGATGGTGAGAACGGTATTTTATTATCTGATAGAGAACCACAGACTATAAAGGCCGCAATTGAGTTATTACTCGCTGACGAGTCACTTTATGACAGATTATGCCGTAACGGCAGGTCGACAGCGGAACAATACAGAAGCACTGTGATCATCGACAAATATCGTGAATTATACGATGGCCTATTAGGACGAAACAATCAGGCATTAAAAAAATATCAACCAGACGGTAACTCATTATGAATCTGGCATATATTACCGTTACTTTTCCATCAATCACAGAATCATTTGTCCTTCGGGAAGTGAATTATCTTCGAGAGAATGGCAATTTCAAGAACTTTTTGGTCTGTGCCTACAAACGTCCTGCAGCGTATTGGTTAAACACCGAAAATCAGCACTGGCTGAATGAAGCTGTCTATTTAAAAAACAGGCATCTTTATAATGCCATGGCTGTTATCTATTACTGTTTTATGAATTTTCCCGGAGTATGCAGGCTGATATCACTCTGGTTGAAGGAAATTCCAGCAATCAGTCTACACATGAACATTAGATTCGCTGTTCATATTTTGGTGGGTTTTGGCGCTGCCCGGTATTTAGAAAAACAGAAGATAGATCATATCCATGCACACTTTGACACTGCCTCTACACTGGCATTTGTTACACATTTATTAACAGGTATATCTTTTAGTTATACTGCCCATGCTTCAGCAGACATCTACACTTATTTCCCATTTTGTTTGGAAAAGATGAAATATGCCAAAAGAATTATAGCGGTCTCCAAGTATAATAGAAAGTATCTTGAACTCATCTCCCATTATGAAGTGAATGGAAATAAAATTGAGGTCCTTTATAATGGCGTATCAATTCCTAAAGCTATGGAAAGGAAGAGTGCATACACGACCCCCACGATTTTAATGACTGCCGCGTTTACAGGTTTTAAAGGGTATGGCACCTGTATCAGGGCTATGAAAATTCTTAAGGAAAGAAAGGTGAACTTTCTTTTTTATGCTGTCGGGAATGGACCCCTTTTTCACAAGATCAAGCTGATGATAGAAGAGGAAGGGTTGTGTAACCATGTTCAGCTGCTGGGATTTCAGCCTATGTCAAAGATAGAAGAGCTTTTACAGCATGCCGATATATTCGTTTTCCCTTCAGAAATTTATATTAATGGTCAGCGTGATGGTATGCCGACAGCTATTACTGAGGCCATGGCATTTAGTTTGCCCATCGTTGCAACTTACATCACAGGGATTCCTGAGCAGGTGATAGACGGTATAAATGGTTATCTAGTGCCGGAACGTCAAGAAGAAATGCTTGCCATCAAACTGGAAAAACTTCTGGTGGATCATAAATTACGAATTGAGATGGGCAGGAAAAGTTATAGCATGGCAAAGGCAGTATTCAATATTGACACGACCATTCCCGAATTGGTGCGGATATTTAAAGATTGTATTCATGAATCAAATGAAAAATAACACAAAAGTTCGAGTTGCTTTTTTAACGAATATTATTCCACACTACCGCGTATCTTTCTATGAAAAACTTGCCCAAGAGAAAGATATAGAACTGTTGGTCATTCATGGGGTTGATGATGCTGATACGAGCAGACCGGGGATAAGTTCAGGTGAAAGCTTACCGTTTGAAACTGCTACAGTCAGGAATCGGCAGATGAAATTTGGCCTATTTACAATAAGGTGGCAAAATGACAGCTTCAAGTTATGCCGTAATTATTGCCCGGATATTATAATACTTCTCGGTATCAGCGGTACTGCAACAAACTGGCTGATAGGCATTTGGGCCCGAATTCGCGGTAAGAAGGTGCTGATGTGGACCTGTGGCTGGGAAGGGCAGCAAAGGCAAACGTTTGCGTATCGCGTCAAACGTTTCTTTATGCGGCAATACTTTGCCATTCCGCATTGTCTGCTTGTTTACAGTAATAAAGCAAAGCATTATATGGAAGAAATTGGTGTTCAGTCCCAACGGATTGACACGTGTTATAACGGTTTGGATATTGAGCTGATGCAACAGCATGAAGAGGATATTGTGAAAAAGGCGGCGCTGCTGAGACAAACTGCGACTGAAGAAGATCACGTTGTATTCTTATATGTTGGTGGTATGAATTGCCATAAAAGAGTTGACCTTTTACTTTCCGCTTTCGCGTTTGTCAAGAAGCAGGAGCAAAGGGCTCACTTATGGTTGGTGGGCGATGGGCAGGATCTCTGTATATTGAAAGCTATGGTAAAGGAGACACAACTGGAAGACGTCTATTTCTGGGGTAGGGTTGTCAAAGATGTCGACGTTTTTTTTGCCGCAGCAGACATTTTTGTTTTGCCAGGTATAGGGGGGTTGGCCCTGAATCAAGCAATGTTTTGGCGTACGCCTTGTATTTGTTCAGAGGCTGATGGTACGGAAGATGATCTGATCGTGGATAATGTCACGGGCTATCGGTTTATGAAAGGTGATGAGCATAATCTCAGTGAGATTATGCTGAAAGCTTGTCATCAGAGAAGGAGCAAAGAGGAAAAAGAACTTGTTGAAAAAGCATACGAACTGCTTAGGGCAAGAAGTAATGTGAATACAATGGTTAAGACTTTTCACAATCATATCATGCATTTCCATGCCACTTAACGATGGTATTGCTTTGTCAATAAAATAAATATCGTTTTCAGAATCAGAAGAATACATGAAAGTGCTACAGATTCATAATTTTTATCGAACTCGCGGTGGCGAATGCGCTGTTGTAAAGGCTGAGCAAAAGCTACTGGAAGAAAAAGGTCACACTGTATGGCAGTTTGTTAAAGACAGTCAGGATTTGGATCGATGCTCCTTAATTCAGAAAGCTTTATATGCTGTGCAAATACCATACAACCTACAAACAGTTCACCAATTGTCTCGTTTCATGAAGTATCAAAAGCCGGATGTAGCTCATGTACATAATGTTTTCCCTCTTCTGTCGCCCACCGTATTTAGAACATTGAAACAATATGGGATTCCAGTTGTTCAAACTATTCACAATTGTCGTTTCTTGTGCCCCAACGGGCTTTTTTATACTGAAGGAATGATCTGCGAAGATTGTTTGCATAAAGGGCAGTTATCATCTGTAAAGAAGAGATGCATTCACGGGAGTAAAGCTTTGAGTTTTCTGTATGCATCATCATTGATTCTGGCGTGGAGAGCAGGCATTTTTAAGAACAGTATTGATCAGTTTATTGCTTTAAATACATTTATGGCAAATAAACTTGTTCAAGGAGGAGTGCCACGGGAAAAGATTTCCATCTGCGGAAATTTTATCAGGAAGCAGGCTCAGAAGGTTCAAACCAAAAAGCCGTATGTTTTGTTTATGGGAAGATTGAGTTCAGAAAAGGGATTGGAAACCCTTATCAAGGCAGCCCGGAATGTCCCTTCGTTACAATTGAAAGTTGCTGGTACTGGTCCATTGGAGGACAAACTCAAAGCAATGGCTGCAGAGCTTGGACAGGGCAGGATTCAATTTCTTGGGCGTGTTACAGGTCATAAAAAAGACCAATTGTTACAGGAAGCTCTTTGTACGGTTATTCCTTCAGAATGGTTTGAGAATTTTCCAATGTCGGTGGTTGAATCCTTTGCTTCCGGAACACCGGTTATAGGGAGTCGGATTGGCGGACTTCCGGAAATGATAGACCATGGGAAAACAGGACTTTTGTTTACACCAGGTGACGTAGACGAGTTGTCAATCTGTTTAAGGATAATGATGAATGATCACAAGAAGGTACGGCAAATGACAGGTAGGGCTTTAGATACGGCTCATGAGCGGTATGGTCCAGAAACACATTATCAGCAACTGATTGATATCTATAACGAATCGATGGCCGGTAGTCACCAACATGGCGAACAAAGAATCTACAGAAGGCGAGAGGCTTGATTTTGCAGTCATCACCGAATGAACCAACGTTTTTTGAAGATGATTTTCCACTGCATTGGCAAATGACACGATGGGAAAAATATGCCTTTTTGATGCTACTGGAAAGATCAAGGCCTGAAGTGGCATTGGAAATTGGAACATATAAAGGCGGAAGCCTGCAGGCTTTAGCAAGGAAAGTACAGAAGGTTTATACAATTGACATTAATGAAGACAGCAAGCGCAATTTGGGGAATATATTCCCCAATGTCCATTTTTATACTGGAGAGTCAAAAACGCTTATTCCTGAAGTTCTAAAAAACATTGAACATAAAAATGAAGAATTAGGGTTTGTTTTGATTGATGGCGATCATTCCACTGAAGGCGTCAGGAATGATATCAATGCAGTATTGAAGTACATACCAAAAAGACCGCTGTATATCGTATTCCATGACAGTTTTTTCCCCCTATGCAGAGTTGGCATCTTGGAAGCTGATTGGCAGGAATGCAAGCATGTTCATTACCTGGAAGTTGATTTTATTCCCGGTGTTTTTCATTTCAAAGCCTTTGATACGGCAAAACCAAAATCAATGTATGGTGGGCTGGCTCTGGCACTCATGCTGCCGGAGAAAAGAAAAGAACCGTTAATTGTCCATCAATCACAGAAAGGGCTCTTTGATTCTGTGTTTAAAATATCAAGACATGCCAGATATTATCGCCTCAAGAAGATATTGAAGAGTATTAAAAGAAAAATACGAAGATGATCATAAATACATGTCGGAAATTCCAATATTTCGCTATTTTGCTTGGGACGAAACGCCTCAGTTTAATTCCCCTTGTTGTTCTTTGTGTCCTTTTTCTCTTTCCCGTTGTTTCTAAAAAAGCAGCCTGCTCTCAGGAGCATTCTACTATAGTTAATTGTGACTTCAATGGTCCTTATCACCATGGTATTGCCAACGGGTGGAGAGATAACAGTGCATGGGCTGATGTTGCAGTCAGTTATGCTCAAGATTCAGGTGCTGATGGCACTGCACAGAAAATAGACTGCTCCTCCTATCGATCCGGAGCGGTTCAGTTTGTTTATCCGGAGATCCAATTACAAAAGGATCATGTCTATCAGATAGACATCTGGATGAAGGGAGATGTGCGGTCTCCGGTGGAGATACTTTTACGGCAATATGGGAAACCATATGAAAAATATGCCGCTAAGGCTTTCATGGTAGATAATGACTGGCAGAAATACTCATATATTGGTGTGGTGCATGAAAATGCATCGCGGGCCTATTTCATGATCCGATTTACAGGGACTGGGACTGTGTGGCTTGATGATGCGTCAATGAAAGATATTACGTCGGTTACAGTGGATAACAGTCAGATCAACGGAAATCTCATTCCCAATAGCAGTTTTGAAGTCGGGCTTGATCGGTGGGGTGTTCTTGTCCGTGAAAAAGCATATGAAAAAGCTATGTTGATCGAGTCGTTAGATAGAAGGCCCCAGATAGACAGCCAATATGCTCATCATGGACAACATTCCTTCAAAGTGAATGTGCCGGACAATGCTCGAGTGGTGATAACATCTCCGTATCTCACAATCATTCCGGGCCGAACATACCATTTGTCCTGCTGGATAGCCGCGGAGACAGAAAGAAGTGTTTCAATAGGTCTTGGCCACGGCACTCTGCAGAATGGAGAAATTGAACGGCAACATGTGCAGATCGGTCATTCCTGGAAGCGGTACAGAAGAACCATACAACTCAAACCTGCTCCGGAAAATGCCTATTACTTTATTTTTGAATCAAACGGTGCAGGGACGCTGTGGCTTGACGAGATATGTCTCAGCGATGTGGATTCTTCTGATTATCAACCACGCAGGCCTATAGAAATCGGTTTTAAAAGGGAAGGACAGCCGACCATTTTTGATGGAACGGAAGAAATCAAGGCGTCGGTTCTGATTTCTGCATTACCGACAGAAGATCAGGCTAGGTTGAAGATAAGAAGTATTGATTATTTTAACAACAGGCAAATTCTTTTAGATGAGGTTCTAAATTTCAGCGATGATTATACCCAGCAATTTACCATTACTCACCCAAATGATTCGACTGGATATTTCCGTCTTGAGGCTGAGCTTTCGCAGGATCATGAAATCATTGATAAGGCTGAGATGGCGATCGGCATTGTGCCTGAACGTATCCATGGACCTGAATTGAGTTCACCTTTTGGGAATCATGTTCGGTTTAATACTGATCAGTTCGTAATTGCACGAAAATTGGGGATCTCGTGGTTACGTATGCATCCACCTCATGGAACAAAATGGTATATAGTGGAGAAAGAAAAGGGGACTTTTAATTTTTATGATGAATCCATTCTTTCAGCGAAATCGTATGGATTTCACATTTTGGGACTGCTGGATACAACGCCACGATGGTCTTCTTCCGCGCCTGTTTCCGAAGTGAGTCCGGATATGAAAGGATTCCGATCGTATCCGGCAAAAGATTTAGCTGATTGGGAAAATTACGTTTTTCAAACTGTACAATACTATCGAGGAATTATTGACTATTGGGAAGTCTGGAACGAGCCGGAAACACATTTTTTCAATATTAATTCAAAGTTTGATAGAAGAACAAAACCTGAAACGTATGTCCGCCTCCTGAAGGTTGCCTATAAAGCCGCGAAAAAGGCAAATCCTAACGCGGTTATCATCGGCGGCGGCACTGTTCAAAAGCCATTGCATAGATGGATTAAGGAAATCATTTCTTCAGGCGCTTATGATTATTTTGATATCCTGTCATTTCACGGCTATACGAATGACAGGCCCGGAGATGATCTTGATATATCGACAAGTTTCTATCTCAATGAATTCGAATCGTTGATGCGTCAATATAACCCTGAATATACTAAAGCGATTTGGGATACGGAAAGTGGTATTTGTAATCCAGAGACAAACTATCAAAACATATTCGAAGTATCAGACGAATATGCCTGCCCTGGGCAAAGTGGGCCACATTATTTAATAAGAAATTTCATACATCTGCAGGCGAATGGGACAGCCAAATGGTTTTATTACAGTATGATTACCAGTCATAGAAGTGATCGTCGGGAATGCACGGGATTTTTTGAATGGGACGGATCGCCGAGGCCTCTTGCTGTTGCATATGCAGTATTATCTTCATTTCTTGAAGATGCTCATTTTGAGAGAATGCTGGAGTTGCCCTATGGTTTTTCTGGCGCACGATTTAAGGCACAGGATAAAGTAATATCCATAGTGTACAAGCAGGGTGGAGATGAAAAGAAAATTATAGCCCTGCCGGTTACGGGTGGCGAAAGTGTCAAGGCGTACAATGTCATGGGCAATCCGGTAAAGATTGAAGTTGGACAGAGCAATACTGTTTTCTTGTTAATTGGCAAAGACCCTCTGTACGTCATAGAATCCGTTCCAATGGTGGTGGTTCCCCCCGGTTAGATCACCCGTCCCGCTTTTTTGAACGCATACATGTATGGATTGTAAACTTCACACCTGTAACTAGTGCCCATCCAGAAATGGCCCTTTTGTCCAATTTCCGCGTTACGTGCCGCGCAGCAAATGGACTTGGGGTACGAAAAAAATAATCCTCGGAATATCAACTATATGCCTCCGGTTATTTTTTTCGCATGCCTTGACCTTGAACAAAATTGCTCATTTCCGGATGGACACTAACTAA
>JAYEJK010000134.1:0-3944 GCA_034660535.1 Thermodesulfobacteriota bacterium
TTACCCAGCCGATACTTATCCTGGGGACCGGCGAGATAGCAGAGAATATTGCTGTTGAGATCGAGAACAGGAGAGATTCGGCTTATAAGATAGTCGCTTATGCAGGCGATGGTGAACCGCGGGTCAACCCTCATCATGTCCCGGTTGTCCACAATGAAAGCGAGATCATTCGCGTTGCCGTAGCGAGAAAGGCGGAGAAGATCATCGTTGCTTTGGACGATAAAAGAGGAAAAACGCCGACCAAACCATTACTCGATTGTAAGCTCCAGGGGATTTCCATACTTCAAGGGATCGAGTTTTATGAGTCCCTGACAGGGAAGATCCTGGTGGAGAAAGTCAATCCGACCTGGATAGTTTTTTCAGAAGGCTTTAAGCAGGGGCGGAGCGTTCAAATAATAAAACGGGTCGTCGATATCGCGTTGGCGTCCTTTGGCCTGCTTATTGCCCTTCCCATTATCCTGGTAACGTCGGTCATCATCAAACTGGAGTCGCCCGGCACGGTTTTTTACACCCAGGACAGGATTGGTGAGAGAGGGACGATTTTCAAGGTAATAAAATTTCGTTCCATGCGGTCTGATGCCGAAAAGGATGGGCCGGTCTGGGCATCTAAGGATGACAGCCGTGTGACAAGAGTCGGGAGTTTTATCCGCAGGGTTCGCATAGATGAGATTCCTCAGATGTGGAGCGTGCTTAAAGGTGATATGAGTTTTGTGGGGCCTCGTCCTGAGAGGCCGGTATTTGTGGAACAGTTGACCCAAAATATTCCCTATTATTCATTAAGACATAATATCAAGCCGGGAATTACCGGATGGGCCCAGATATGTTACCCATATGGCGCATCAGAAGAGGATGCGTTAAAAAAGCTTGAGTATGACCTTTATTATGTCAAAAATATGTCCGTGTGGATGGATCTTCTGATCGTTTTTCAAACAATTAAGACCGTGCTGTTCCAACTAGGGTCGCGGTAGCAGGTCAAAAAGGTCGAATAATTATGTGCGGAATTGTTGGATACATTGGGAAAAGAAAGGTGGTGCCCATCATCCTGGAGGGACTCAAAAGGCTTGAGTACCGCGGATATGATTCAGCGGGAATCGTCTATCTTTTAGATGGTCGGCTTGTGAAGCGCCGTTCTGAAGGAAAGCTTTCAAATCTTGAGGAACTTCTTGAGCAGGAGGGAGAATCCCGGAGTAATATCGGTCTTGGACATACCCGGTGGGCTACGCATGGGGCGCCCTCAGAGGCAAACGCCCATCCCCACAGCGACTGTTCCGGCAATCTGGTTGTGGTCCACAACGGAATTATTGAGAATTACCATTCCCTGAGAGAGGAGCTTAAAGCCAAAGGCCATATATTTACTTCGGAAACGGACACAGAGGTCCTGGCTCACCTTATTGAAGACAGCCTGGAGGGTGATCTGGTTGAGGCCGTCGGAAAGGCGCTTCATAAAGTGGACGGCTCGTATGCCCTGGGTGTGATGTGGACAGGGCAGCCGGATATGCTGATCGCGGCCCGCTTTCAGAGTCCTTTGGTTCTTGGAGTTCATGATTCAGGGGCCTGTTTCATGGCTTCCGACATACCCGCGCTTTTGCCGTATACACGGGAGATCGTTTTTCTTGATGACCGGGAAATCGCAACTCTTAAGCTGGGCGATTGGCAGGTTATGGATCTGGATAGCGGCCGGCCGGTGAAAAAGGATATCCGGACCATTGAATGGAATGCCGGTATGGCGGAAAAGGCCGGTTATAAGCATTTTATGCTAAAGGAGATCTTTGAGCAGCCCCAGGCAGTGCTTAATACATTCAGGGGCAGGCTGGACCCTGAAACCGGGCATGTCACTCTTCCCGAAATAGGTTTAAGCAATGCGGAACTGGTTGATATCAAGCGGATATCTCTTGTTGCCTGCGGCACATCGTGGCATGCGGCCCTGGTGGCCAAATACTGGATCGAAAAATGGGCATGCATTCCGGTTGAAGTGGATATTGCCTCGGAGTTCCGCTATCGCAGGCTGCTGCTGGATGAGAGTGTCATTGTGATACCGATTTCCCAGTCAGGCGAGACTGCGGATACACTGGCAGGGCTCAGGCTGGCCAGGGAAATGGGCGCCAAGGTTGTCTCCATATGTAATGTGGTGGGAAGCACGATAACGCGGGAGTCGGACGGCACTATCTATACCCATGCCGGGCCGGAGATCGGGGTGGCTTCCACCAAGGCGTTCACCAGTCAGTTGACAGCCCTTTTCCTGTTGACCCTTTATCTTGCCGGGGTGAGAGATTTAATTTCTTCAGAAGATCTCATGGCAATGGGAAAGTCTCTTATTGAATTGCCGGTTACGCTTGAAAAGGAACTGCCCAGGCTGCAGGATGCGATCGCAGATATTGCGGAAGAGTATTCAAGAAGCCGCGACTTTCTTTATCTCGGCCGAGGTCTCAATTTCCCCATTGCTATGGAGGGAGCGCTCAAGCTGAAAGAGATATCTTACATACATGCTGAAGGGTATGCAGCCGGAGAATTGAAACACGGCCCCATTGCTCTCATAGACCGTGATATGCCGGTTCTGGCGTTGGCGCCTAAAGATTCAGTGTACAAAAAAGTAATCTCCAACGTGGAAGAGGTTATGGCGCGGCATGGCCGCATGATTATCCTGGGAACCGAAGGGGATGATGGATTACATCGCTTATCAAACAATGTGATATTCCTTCCGGAAATTCATGAAGAGCTTAATCCTATTCTCTATTCTATACCGGTACAGCTCCTGGCCTATCAGATTGCCAATTTACGTGGTTGCGATGTTGACCAACCCAGGAATCTGGCAAAGAGCGTCACGGTTGAGTAGTCGTGAGGTGATATATGAAGATTTTAGTTACAGGCGGTGCGGGTTTTATCGGTTCAAATGTGGTTGATGCCTATGTTGATGCCGGTCATGACGTTGTTGTTATGGACAACCTGTTTACGGGTAAGTGGGAGAACGTGAATCCGGCTGCCCGTTTCTATCTCATGGATATTCGGTCCGATGAGGTTATCAAGGTTTTTGAAAAGGAAAAATTTGATATTGTAAACCACCATGCGGCCCAGATCTCGGTCCCTGCATCAGTCGAGGACCCGATTTTTGATGCTGATGTAAATATCAGTGGATTTTTGAATCTGCTCGAGGCTTCCAGACAAATCGACGTGGGGAAGGTGATTTTTATCTCCTCGGGAGGCGCTATGTATGGAGAGGCGGAGGAGTATCCCACTTCAGAGGATTATCCGCCTCAGCCGTTGTCCCCATACGCTGTCGCCAAGACGGTGTCTGAACAGTATCTGGCATTTTATCGCCACCAGCACGGACTTGATTATATGGTGCTGCGTTATGCGAATATCTATGGACCGCGGCAGGCGCCGCACGGCGAGGCCGGCGTGGTGGCGATATTCATGGATAGGCTGTTTACAGGCAGACCGGTTACACTATGCCATTTCCCGGATGAACCTGAAGGTATGATCAGAGATTACTGTTTTGTAGGTGACGTGGTCAGAGCAAATCTCCTTGCGCTTGAGAAAGGAAGCTGTGAGGCTGTGAATATTGGAACCGGCAGGGAGACCCGCACGCTTGAACTTTTTGAAATGATCTTTGATGCTGTAAAAGATGTCCGGCCTGATCTGGATAAGGCATTGCGCACGCCGGAGAGAAGTTTTTCCAGGCCCGGTGACCTTTCAAGGAGCTGTCTCCTTGTTGAAAAAGCGGAGAAAGTGATTGGATTCAAGGCCGAATACTCATTGATTGAGGGATTGAAACAGACAATGAAGTGGCGTGTGGCATGCAAGTGAAGTTTACAAAAGGACTAAAAAACAATGAGTACAACACCTCTTACTATTCTTGAAGACAAGATTGATGACAAGTCACTGTTACTGGGCGTGATCGGGCTCGGTTATGTCGGGCTGCCCCTTTGCCTTACTTTTTTGAGAAA
>JAYEJK010000135.1:0-3934 GCA_034660535.1 Thermodesulfobacteriota bacterium
TTGGTCTGATTAGCGTTCACGGTTATCGGTTATACAGTTCACGGTTGAAAAAGATAGATGGGTACTGTCATTCCCGCGAAGCCTGTTCTCAACTTGACCGGGGAGCGGTAATAACACAAGAACTCCTGACTGTCAAAATTGGAAAAACTGTGAACCGACAACTGTGAACCGTTACGTCTGATATGGATCTGTTTGCTCTGCACTCTGTTAATTTTGCCTTTAACGGCATGGAAATTTTTCAT
The DNA here is from genome assembly GCA_034660535.1 of Thermodesulfobacteriota bacterium. Classification (GTDB taxonomy): domain Bacteria; phylum Desulfobacterota; class Desulfobulbia; order Desulfobulbales; family DAOVYS01; genus DAOVYS01. Next base: position 243 of record JAYEJK010000135.1, read on the forward strand.
AACCTTGATTTCTCCCTTGCTCCGGGACGATTTTACGGCATCCTGGGACCCAATGGCTGCGGCAAAACAACATTGCTTGATTTGCTTTGCGGCCTGCGTCAGCCTACCGGCGGAACCATCCGGTTGAAAGACAAGATACTGGCTGACTGGCCCCGGCGTGAGCTGGCCCGGGTCATTGCTCTGGTACCTCAGGATTTCATGGTTCGGTTCAGCTTTACGGTGCGGGAGGTGGTGGAAATGGGACGCCATGCTCATATCAGCCGGTTCAGCAGCCTTGGCGAAAAAGACTTGAATATAGTTGAACAGGTTATGACGGAACTGAATATTAATGGACTGGCAAATCGTCTGGTCACTGCCATTTCAGGTGGAGAAAAACAACGGGTTGCCGTGGCACGAGCCCTGGCCCAGGAGCCGCAAGTCCTGTTATTGGACGAGGCAACGTCAAATCTGGACGTATTTCACTCCCTTTCCATTCTCCAGGTGATCCGTTCCCGGGTCAGTAACCGTGTAAGCGTTGCCGCGGTTTTCCATGACGTGAATCAGGCAGCCATGTTCTGCGATGAAATTGTTTTTCTTAAACAAGGAAAAATTGTTTTCCAGGGCACGGTGCGCGAGGTAATGCAGCCGGAGATTCTTGAGCAGGTTTACGGATTACGCTCACTCATTGAGATGGATGATTTCAATGGTTGCCCCCAAGTGCGTTTCAAGCCCCCCAGGTAAAAAATGATGAATTATGAACAGGGATAGCGTTCAAATGAAAAAAATCGCTATACAATTTTTTATTATCGTTTGTTTGTCAGCAGGGTTGACGACCGCATCAGCCGCTGCCACTGTTCCGGAAATAATCGACAGTGATGGCGTTACCTTTAAAATCAACCGGGTATTCAGCCGTATCATCACACTGTACGCGGCCCATACGCAAAACCTGCTTAATCTGGGCCTGGACAAGGAAATTGTCGGAGTCTGCCGCAGTGATGATTTCGGCCGGAAACGTATGCGTTTCAGCTACCGGGATGACCCGGAACGTTTCCTGGCCCTGCGGCCTGATCTTGTTCTGATCCGGCCGATGATCAGCCGTGGTTACCCGCAACTTGTCAAACAATTGCGCGCGACCGGAGTAACAGTGATCTCCCTGCAGCCGGTCACGGTTGCAGGGATGTTTGATTACTGGCTGACCCTTGGCAAACTCACCGGCCGCCGGGAACAGGCCCGGGAAATGGTGCAGAGCTTTACTGATCAACTCGCTTACATACAAAACCGGGTGGCTGAAATACCGGTCACAAAACGTAAACACGTTTATTTCGAGGCGATTCACGGCCGGATGAAGACCTTTGCTCCCGCCTCTATGGCCATGTTTGTCCTGAAACAGAGTGGTGGCATAAATGTGGCAAATGATGCGGTACGGCTTCGCAACACCAATATTGCCGGTTACGGCAAGGAACGTATCCTGGCCAAAGCGGATGAGATTGATATTTTCCTTGCCCAGCAGGGCCGCATGAATCCGGTAAAACTTGCTGATATTATAAATGAACCGGGATTCCAGGTCATAAAAGCTGTTCAGGATAAACAGGTATATCTTGTTGACGAACATCTAGTCTCGCGGCCAACCATGGAACTGCTGACCGGGGTCAGACGGATTTCCGAAATTCTCTATCCAGATTTTCTGTCCAGATGAGTTCCGCTCCTGCCATACTTATCTGCGGAACCGGTTCCGGCTGCGGCAAGACAATGGTCACCCTCGGGTTGATGGCGGCCCTGGGCCGGGAGAACAGGACAGTTCAGCCCTTCAAGTGCGGTCCGGATTTTATTGATCCCACCCTGCACACCCTTGTAACCGGCCGTAATTCCTATAATCTGGACATCCGGATGTGCGGCCGGGATTATGTTTGCCGTCTCTTTAAACGCCATGCCCCGGCTGAAGGTATCAGCGTGATTGAAGGGGTTATGGGGTTATTTGACGGCGGCAAAGGATCGGCAGCCGTCCTGGCCGATACACTGAATGTGCCGTTACTGCTGGTGGTTGATGTCCGCTCTGCGGCCGAGAGTGTGGGGGCCGTGGTCAAAGGTTTTGAGACCTTGCAGTCCGAAACCCGGCCTGCCGGAGTGATTCTGAACCGCATAGCCGGCCAGCGACATCAATCTCTGGTGGAAAAAAGTATAGAAACATACTGTGACACCCCGGTGGTCGGCATTCTGCCCAGGGATGAGCAGTTGCAAATCCCTTCCCGGCATCTTGGCCTTCATCTGGGCGGAGAAAAACCATTTTCCCGGATACAGATTGATTGTCTGGTCAAACTGATCCGGCAAAATGTGGATCTGGACCGAATAACAACTTTAGCGGCAAAACGGCGGGATATTCCCTGCCATGAAAATATTCCGGCCCGCGTTGATATCCCGGTTCCCCCCGCTGTGCGGCTGGGCGTGGCCAGGGATGAGGCCTTTTGTTTTTATTATGAGGACAATTTACAATTATTTGAACAAGCCGGAGCGGAAATCATTCCTTTCAGCCCATTACATGACAGCAGACTGCCCCCTGACCTGGATGGGCTGTATCTCGGCGGGGGTTACCCGGAACTTTACTGCCCCGGGCTTCAGGATAACCGGAGCATGAGAGAGGATATCAATCGCTTTGCCTCTGCCGGTCGACCGGTTTACGCCGAATGTGGCGGATTTATGTATCTGACCGAGGGTATTATCACCATGGAGGGGAATTTTTACCAAATGGCGGAAATTTTTCCGGCCCGTGCCAGGATGAAACCGCGCCTCAGCCGTCTTGGCTATCGCACGGTGCGCTTAACAAATAATACTCTGTTCGGCAAGGCGGGCGTTATACTGCATGGGCATGAATTTCACTATTCAGAGCTTGATAAAAAAATGGATGTGGACCGGGTGTATCAATTTGGCGACAACCGTAGAGAAGGTTATCAGCTCGGCAACACACTGGGCAGTTATGTCCATCTTCATTTCGGCAATACTCCTGATGCTGTGCGTAATTTTTTAAATTTATGTAATGGATAACGCCATGAGTGAAATTCGCAGGAGAAATCCCGGAGAAATTGAAGCTGAAAGTTTTCGCATTATTGAAAAAGAACTCGGCCCGGTTTCCTTTTCAAAAAAGGAGTTTGCCATACTGCGGAGAATGATCCATGCCACCGGCGATTTCGAATTTGCCAAGACTGTGCGTTTCCATCCCCAAGCCATTGAGTCCGGTCTTAAAGCCCTTGGAAACGGCGGCAATATCCTGGTTGATGTACGCATGGCGGCAGCAGGCATATCTCATCAGTTATTGGAAAAGCGGGGAGGCAGAGTGATTTGTCATATTGATGATCCCAGGGCCGCGGAATTGGCCGGAGCACATAATATTACCCGTTCCGAAGCTGCGGTTGAACTGGCGTCTGATGAAAATATCGGCATTGCCGTTATCGGCAATGCCCCCACAGCCCTATTAAAGGTGATGGATCTGCTCAACAATAATCATCCCGGATTCAAGCCCGGTCTGGTAATCGGTGTGCCAGTGGGTTTTGTCAATGCGGCTGAATCAAAAGAACTGCTTGCAATCGCGGAATATCCATTTATCACCTCCCTGGGCCGCAAAGGCGGCACGCCGGTGGCAGTGGCCATTGTAAATGCCTTGTTGAGACTTGCCTGATTCGGAAAGAAAGAATGGAAGAACTTAGACCTGTACAATTAGT
>JAYEJK010000136.1:0-14840 GCA_034660535.1 Thermodesulfobacteriota bacterium
AAAAAAATAATGCGCATCTCCAGATTATCATTGCAGGCAATGAGAAAGAAAGATATTTTGGCTAACGCATCACTGTATCGATTCCGACCCCTGAAACCATAGCGCTGTCAAATGATTTAAGCATGACAATATCACCAGGCGTATACGACGAATCCAAGATAAAGACGCTCAGTTCCCTCGAGCACATCCGGCGCCGGCCCGGGATGTACATTGGGAGGCTGGGAAATGGTTCTCACCCGGATGACGGCATATATGTCCTTTTAAAGGAGATGATAGATAATTCCGTGGATGAATATATCATGGGTGCCGGCAAAAGGATAAATATCTCGATTGATGATAACGGGAGAGTCAGGGTCCGGGACTTCGGCCGCGGCATTCCGCTCGGCAAACTTGTGGAATGTGTTTCAACAATTAATACCGGGGCCAAATACAATACAGACGTGTTTCAATTCTCCGTTGGTCTGAACGGAGTGGGAACAAAGGCTGTGAATGCTCTTTCAACAAATTTTGAAGTGACATCTTTTCGTGATGGTGAATTTGCAAGAGCGATGTTTGAGAAAGGGGTGCTTCTGGAGGAGGAGCGTGACAGATGCCGGAAAAAGAACGGCACCCTGGTGGAATTCCTGCCTGATTTTGATGTGTTTGAGGAATATTCGTTCAATCTGGAATTTATTCGAAAAAGGCTGTGGCGCTATGCCTATCTTAACGCAGGTCTCAATCTTTACCTTGGCAAGGAATGTTTTTATTCGGAGAACGGGCTCCTTGACCTGCTTAAAAATGAAATCGAGGGCACCCAGTTATACTCGCCGGTCCATTACAAGGATATTACTCTTGAATTTGCGTTTTCACATACCGACGGCTATGGGGATTCATATTTTTCCTTTGTCAACGGCACGTACACAAATGAGGGGGGCACTCACCTTTCAGCCTTTAGGGAAGGGATTTTAAAAGGTGTGAATGAGTTTTCCGGCAAGAAATTCGTTGGTGACGACGTGCGTGAAGGGGTGGTGGGAACGATAGCGATCAAGGTGAAAGACCCGATTTTTGAATCGCAGACCAAAAATAAACTGGGAAACACGGAAATCCGGGCGTGGATCGTTGCAAAGGTTCGCGACGTGTTGAGTGATTATCTCTACAAGAATACGGAACTCGGAGAGGTCCTGATCCGGAAAATTCAGCAGAACGAAAAAGTCAGGAAGGAGTTGCAGTACGTTCGGAAGGAGGCTAAGGCCAAGTCCAAAAAAGTTGCCATCAAGGTCCCGCAGCTAAAAGACTGCAAGTATCATCCCTCAAAAGAAAAGCCGTCTCCGCCCGGGCGTGAAAATATGCTTTTTATTACAGAGGGTCAGTCTGCGTCAGGCTCGATAGTAACTGCCAGGGATCCCTTGGCGCAGGCGGTTTTTTCGCTGAAGGGCAAGCCTATGAATGTATTTGGTCAGCCTATGACTCTTCTTTATAAAAACGATGAGATGTACAATATGATGCGCGCCTTAAACATCGAAGAGTCTGTTTCCAAATTGCGCTATGACAAAATAATTTTAGCAACAGATGCGGATGTGGACGGGCTGCACATCAGAAATCTCCTTCTCACCTTTTTCCTTCAGTATTTTGAAAGCCTTGTAAGGCGTGGTCATATTTACATTCTTGAGACCCCCATTTTTAGGGTTAGAAACAGGAACGAAACTCTGTACTGTTATTCTGAACAGGAAAAAACCACAGCCGGGAAAAAACTTAAAGGCCGCGGAAAGGCAAGGCAGCAGGTGGAGATTACCCGGTTCAAAGGGCTGGGAGAGATCTCTCCCAGGGAATTTAAGCAGTTCATCGGCAAGGATATGCTCATCCGGCAGGTAACCATCGATAAATTGAGCGAAGTGCCCAAATTGCTTTCATTTTATATGGGCAAAAACACGCCCCTGCGGAAAGAATATATAATGGAGCGCATGATTTGATTGGCCGGGGTGTTACCAGACGCGTTGTACCTTGTAGCGGTCGAATATCGGGTCAGCAGAAACGAGGATCATTTTTTCTTCAAGGACCTGGGCGACAAGGAGTCGGTCAAAAGGATCTCGATGATGGTATTGTAATGATTCTACTCTGCTTACATGACGGAAGGAGATCGGCAACTGTTTGAATTGATTTGCTGCCATGTGTTGCGGGATATATTCTTTTATTGGACATGTCAGTTTAAGTTTGCCAATACTTGATTTGATAGCCATTTCCCAAATGCTTACCAAACTCAGGAAGCATTCATTGTTAATGTCTTCCAGTAGTTTTTGGGCGTTGGCGGTGAGTTGCGGCGCGCCTTCCACCCACCAGATAAATGTATGTGTGTCAAGCAAGATTTTTTTCACATGTACTCCTTGAAATCATCAAGAGGAGCATCGAAATCGTCTGCCATATATTGCAGTTGCCCTGTGCCTGAGCCCGGCTTTCTTTTGTTGCCGGTTGTTGACAAGGGCACGATTTTTACCAATGGACGGTGTCCTTTTGCGATAATGATTTCTTCACCAAGAAGGGCTTTTTGAATAATTTCTGAGAAGTGGGCTTTTGCTTCAGCAATATTGAGTTGTGTCATAATTATCTCCTTTCGTGACTATTTTAGTTGGTCATATATTTTTTGCAAGAAAAAAAACAAAAAGGGGTCAGTAATTCAACAAGATTTTGCCTTCTTTTACCGTAAATTTATAATTTCACCATTTATTTCCGCTTGACACCAATTTGATGATCGTTTTATGTAGTTTCTATCTACCTGACCTAGATAAACTGGAAATTTTTAAAGGTCCTGAACAACCATCATGGATACTTCAGCCCATTACGGGGAATTACATAGACTCTTTGATGAGAATTTTCTTGACTACACCTCTTATGTCATCAAGGAGCGAGCTATTCCGGATATTGCCGACGGGTTGAAGCCGGTGCAGCGCCGCATCATGCAGACCTTGTTTAACATGGATGACGGCCGGTTTCACAAAGTGGCCAATGTGGTCGGCGCCAGCATGAAACTTCACCCCCACGGGGACCAATCCATATTCGGAGCCTTGGTCAATCTGGCCAACAAAGGGTTTCTTTTAGATCGCCAGGGTAATTTTGGAAATATCTATACCGGCGATCATGCCTCCGCTTCCCGGTATATTGAATGCAGACTCTCTTCATTGGCAAAGGAAACCCTGTTCAATAAAGACCTGACGGAATTTGTCGATTCATACGACGGCCGCATGAGCGAACCTGTCACCCTTCCCGCAAAATTGCCTTTTTTGCTTCTCCAAGGAGTGGAAGGGATTGCCGTGGGCATGGCTACCAAAATAATGCCTCATAATTTTTGTGAACTGCTTGATGCCCAGATAAAGATATTAAAAAACGAGCCTTTTGAAGTGTACCCGAATTTCCTCCAGGGTGGTTTTCTGGATGTCACTCATTATAACAAGGGAAACGGCAGGATAAAATGCCGCGCCAAAATAGTTGAAAAGAATGAAAAGATTATACTTATCAAGGAGATCCCATATACGACTACCACGCAGTCTCTGATTGAGAGCATTGAGAAGGCGGCTCGTTTCGGTAAAATCAAGATCCAGTCCATTAATGATTATACGGCCGAGGAGGTTGAGATCGAGATCAAGCTGGCGCGCGGGGCTTATGCCGGCGATACGATCAGGGCGCTTTATGCCTTTTCCGATTGCGAGGTGTCCATCAGTCCGAACCTGACAGTGATTCGTGACGGCAGGCCGGTTAATCTTTCGGTTGACGATGTGCTCTGTTACAACACGGAAAAACTGGTCCGGGATCTGGAAAAAGAGCTTGAAATTGAACTGGACCGGTTGAAAGAAAGACTCCATGCCCATCTCCTGGAGCAGATATTTATCGAGGAGAGGTTGTACAAGGAGATTGAGGAGTGCAAAAGCCTGAAGGCGGTCATAGAAACCATAGAAACAGCCCTTGTGCCATACCGTGACAGGTTGGAACGAGATGTTCGGCGCGAGGATATTGACAGACTTCTTGAGATCCGCATCAAGAGGATTTCACGTTATGACATTAACAGAAAGCATAAGGAGATTAAAGAGGTCAATTCCAGGATCAGGAAGACGGTTAAACACCTTAAGGATATGACAGGTTTCACAATAAGATACTTGGATGACCTGCTCCTGCGCTATGGAGATTTTTATCCGCGCCGAACCAGGATCAAGACATTTCAGGAGGTTGCTGTCAGGAAAGTGGCTATTTTAAACCTCATAGTCGGTTACGACCGGAAGAGCGGCTTTCTGGGGCACCAGATCAAGGCAGGTGCTGAGGACGCCTCTTTTGCCTGTTCCGAGTATGACCGGATGCTGCTTATTTTTTCCGATGGTATGTACAAGGTTATCAATGTGATCGACAAACTGTTTGTAGGACACGACCTGGCATGGGTCGGCAAGGTGGAAGAGAAGATCATTTTCAATATCATTTATCGTGACGGTAAGCGGAATATGTCATATATTAAGCGTTTTCGTTCTCCAAAATTCATCCTGGACAAGGAGTACCGCCTCTTTGCGGAGCACAAGAGATCGCAGATCCAGCTTCTTGAAATCGGTGAAGGTATCCGGGCAAGGGTCTACTTCGTACCCTCCAGAAAGGCTAAATCAAATATTTTTGACTGCATTTTTGACGAATTTCTCATAAAGGGCCCCGGCGCTATCGGCAAGAGAATTTCCACAAGAAGCGTCAGGCGGGTGGCGCCTGTTTCAGGAAAAGAGACGATTCAGGAAAAAACCGACCTGCAGCCTCTTTTGCCCGGCATAGGCGGCAAAGACGAATGATGAAAGACGAATGATGAATGATGAATGATGAATGGTGAATGATGAATGATGATTGTCGAAATAAAGAGTTGTGTGATTCCCTGACAGGTTACGTCAGTCAGGTTGATAGGAAATTCAAGCGGGCTGGTGTAGCGGTCGCGTTTGTCTTAATAGTTCTTTCGGCGCTTAATATATTTTACTCTTCTTCTACCGGAGTAGTTGAAGATATTCTGTCCGTTCCGGAGCAGGCCTCAGTAATAACCGAGGCATCAATTGAGGTATTAATTAAGGAAGCTCCCGAGCCGGCCCCTTTGATAAGGGACCGATTTTTCCCGAATGACTTTCCACGTGTTGACAGGTTTGATGTCGGTTCCTCTGCCGAGCTGATTGGTCGTCTTAAGGAATTTAATCTGTGGGATATCCCTGTCGGTTCTGAAATTCCGGCAGTGATTGTTCCCGGTTTTCCGGCCTTTGGACAGGTGGATATAGCAACAAAGAAGAAAATATTTCTTAACACTCTGCTTCCTGTTGCTTTGACCGCGTTGACATACGTGAAACAGGAAAGGGATGCCCTCCAAAGAATCATAGAGAAAATCGGCGTCCATTCGATCGGGCTTGATTTTGCCGGGAGCAGTGATTTCTGGCGGGACGCATTGACTTTCGAGGAAGCGGATCTTGTGCGGTTTTTAATGGAGAAATATCGAACATCCATGGCAGATGAACTGATGACGCGTGTTAATATAGTGCCTGTCAGTCTGATTATGGCACAGGGGGCCATCGAGTCTTCGTGGGGCACTTCGAGATTTGCTTCAACCGGCAATAACCTGTTTGGAATATGGACCTGGGGCGAGGAAGGAATTGTTCCGGCCGGAAGGGATAACGGGAAGAAACACAAGATCGCAATCTATGATTCCATTCTGGATTCAGTCCAGGCGTATATTTTAAACCTGAATCGACTTTCGGCTTACGATGAATTTCGCAGGATGCGTCGGGAAACCATGGATTCCGCTCTTCTGGCCAAGGGGTTGAACAAATACTCGGTTCAGAGAGAAAAATATGTCCGGAGTATACGGGCAATAATTCATCAGAATCATCTCAGGGATTACGATAAGTGTTTACTGGTTGGTGCGGATAAGGTGAATGTGGCCGCGCCGCCGACAGGCATAACCCGCCTTGGAGACGACAACAAGGTCCTTCTTCTTGATAACCCATCCCAAAAGAGGCTCTAAAAAGAAGAGAGGAAGATGATATCCGGAATTTGTAAACTACTCTCAATTACGTCGCTCCGTCTTATTCTCATATTTTTTCTACTAGTCCTGTTTTACGGGTCAGGGGCCTGGGCTTCCGACACGGTTTCTGGAAATGTAACGATTTTTATCTATCATCGCTTTGGTGACAGCCGATATCCCACTACTAATGTTGCTGTGGATCGATTCCGGGAACAGATGGCCTATCTTAAAGATCATGATTACCAGGTCATTCCCATATCTTTGGTTGTGAACGCGCTTAAAAACGGCCGATCGATTCCGGAAAAGGCGGCTGTGATCACAATTGATGATGGATATTTAAGCGTTTACAATGAGGCCTGGCCTATTCTCAAATCCTTTGGTTATCCATTTACCCTTTTTTTAAATGTAGAGGCAATTAACCGGAAATATAAGGATTTTGTCACCTGGGATCAGGTGCGTGAACTGGCTGCTGCCGGAGTGGATATCCAGGACCACACTTATTCACACCACAGGCTTGCTGACCTGCCCGACGGAATGGATAATGGAGCATATCGGGCGTGGATCGCAGCCGATCTTGCCGGAGGATCGGAAATCCTTTTAAAAGAACTCGGATACCGGCCCAGGTATCTTGCCCTCCCTTACGGTGAATACAACGCCATAGTCATGGAAGAGGCCAGGGCCCAAGGGTATGCGGCCGTGTTTACTCAGGATCCTGGTTCGGTGAGCGAACAGACCGACCTGTTCATGATCCCAAGGGAACCGATACTCGGGAACGACTGGGCCTCCATGAGCCATTTCAAGTCTGTGCTGGAAAGGGTCGACCTGCCCATTGCCGATATGACGCCGGATCTTGATCCATTTACCGAGGCGGCGCCGGATCGTTTTTGTGCCCGTCTGGTTCATCCTGAAAGATACCGGCCCGCGAGCCTTGGTATCAATGTCAGTGAGCTGGGGTGGAATAAGGGAATTCTTGAAAAGGATGTTGTCTGTATCAGTAATTCTTCTGTTCTCAAAAGACGTTCAAATCGCGTTGCAGTGAGCGCAAAGGAAAAAAATACAGGCAGGACCGCCATTCGTTTCTGGCTACTCGTCAGACCTTAAGGTTCAAAGGTTCCAGGTTTGTTTAAAGGCTTTTATCCTTACAACCCTTGAAACCCTTGAACCCATGAACCCTGAACCCTGAACCCTGAACCCTGATCCCTGAACCCTGAACCCTACACGTGTTTCTATCCGGATTTTTTTTCATTCTCTCATGGGGCATGCTCTTGCTGTGCCCTTTGATGCTCTCTGCCCTGGATTGTAATGCCGGGGATCAGGGGGGCAGCCACGTCTCCAGAGTGTCCATTGCCGGTGCATCCCGTTTCAGTAGTGATGAAATTAAGGAATTCATGATTGTAAAGGCAAGGGGAATGGCATTCTGGAAGGATGCCCCCTTTGATTCCGTGACGTTTGAGGGGGACCTGGAGCGTGTCATCCAGTTGTACCACTCTGCAGGCTATTACGATGTCAAAGTCTCTCACACTTTGTCCACAGGCGGTAACGGTGGAACCGGTGCATTGATTCATCTGGAGATCGATGAGGGTGAGCCCACCCGTGTCGTTTTATTCGAGATTGATATATCGGACTGTGAAGCTGACTGGCTCTACAAAATTCTTGAAGATCTCCCCTTGAATGTGGGCGACATCTTTGACACCCTGGCCTACAATTCTACTAAGAAGCTCCTTTCAAGATCTTTTGCAGACCACGGTTTCGGTCAGGTTGAAGTCCGTGGGGATGTGCAGGTCTATAAAGAAGAACACCAGGCGGAGCTGCGACTGAAAATCGATTCGGGCATGCAGTTCCATGTCTCCGACGTGTCCGTCAGCGGCAATCACACGGTTGACGCTCATATTATAACCCGGGAAATGAAGGTGGAGCCTGGTGAACTTTATTCGCTTACAAGGATTCAGGACGACCAGCGGGCGCTTTATAATCTGGATCTGTTCAGTTCCGTGGTGATCAGGCCGGATTGGCCGGAAGATGACTCTAAGGGGGTCGCCCTGGTGGTTGTTGTCAAGGGAAAACCCCCCAGGGTCTTAAGACTTGGAATAGGTTACGGCACAGAGGAGAAACTCAGGCTTCGCGCCGAACTTGGATGGCGCAACTTACTGAATCGAGGTTATTCACTTACCTTTACCGGGAAGTATTCATCAATTTTAAGCATACTGGAATCAGAGTTCAAGAATCCCTATTTTCTGGGAAAAAACGATTTAAATCTTACATATCAGGCCGGCGCTGAGTTTGAATATGCGGAGAGCTTTAATAACAGGCGCTATTTTTCAAAATTTACTGTGTCAAAGATCTGGACTCCGTATTTGAGTCAGTTTGTTGCTCATAATATAGAAACGAACCATACCACAAAACTTCCCGGCGGTATCACGGAAAAGGCTATTGAGGATTTCGGAAGGAAAGAGGACGTAAACTTCATCGTATCTTCACTGGAGGCAGGCTGCATTTGGAAACATGTTGACGATGTCTTTAATCCCACCAAGGGGCTGCATCTTTCATATGTCTTTGAACCAGCCTCATCGTCGGTTGGGTCGGAGATAGAATTTTTGCGTCATCTCCTTGAGTTAAGGGGATATTATCCTGTTTATAAAAGGTCGGACGGAAACACTTCCTCGCGATACGTTGTGACGGCTGCCAGGATTACAATGGGCACTGTTGATCCTATACGGAGCAATGAATATATCCCTATCTCAAAGCGTTTTTTCTGCGGCGGCGCAAGTTCCGTCAGGGGATATCCTTATGAGGAACTTGGGGATATGGATGATTATGGAAATCCAGTCGGCGGATATTCACTGTTTGAAGGCAGCCTGGAGTTACGTTTTCCGCTGGTTAAAGAGCTGAAGGGAGTGCTATTTTTTGATACTGGAAACGTTTATCCGGACCCATATGACTTTGATTTTGACAAATTGCGACATTGCGTGGGATTTGGACTGCGCTACCATACGGTCGTGGGACCAATCAGGCTTGATATAGGATATCAGCTTAACCCCCAGGATCCCGACGCCTCCGGATTCCGCGTCCACTTGAATCTGGGAGAAGCGTTTTGATTCATTTTAAGGGCTTTAGTCCGCTAATTTATCGGCTTTAGCCGGTAACTCATTGAATTGAAGTCAGAAAACATTCAGCCGGTAAGCGTTCACCAGTGCTGCAGCTGTGCGTGATCAGGGCGCTCGGCTATAGTAGTTCTATGCCGAGCGCCCTGATCACGTGCAGATGCGGTGCTGGTGAACGCTTACCTCAATACTGCCAGGCCCAGGGGAGGAGTTCCAAGCATGATCCTGCGGTCCACCCGTTTGGATGTATTGTCAATCACGGTTATCTCACCTCTCCCCTCATCACCGATGTAAAGCCACCTTTGATTTTCCGAATACGTCATTTCAAAGGGTTTGCTTCCTGTTTTTATTGTCCTGAAGGCGGTGAGTTGGCCGGGTACGAGGGTTGAGAGGTTTCCGCTTTTATGATTGGCTACAAAAATTGTGCTTCCTGTGTTGAAAAGTCTCCGTGGCGTTGAACCGACCCTGATGCGTTTCAGTATTTGATGCTCCTTTAAATCGTACACTGTAACGCTATTTAACCTGCTTTCAGTTATATACAGGAGGTCGTTCCAGACGAGGAGACCCTGTGGGTCGCTGCCCACTGAGATGATTTTCTCGGTCGTAAGTTTTACAGGGTCAACGAGATATACGGACTGTGACATGGAAGAGGACACGGCAAGCTGGTTATGGTCCGGCAGGCAGAGAGCATACTGCGGCCGATGGCCCAGCATGACATTGTTGGAGATTGTTCCACTTGGCAGGTCTAAAAGGACAAGTCTGTTTCCCCGTTCATCCAGGAGATAGGCGGATCGCGCATCTGAACTTACCGTCATAAAGGTAGGTTTCAGAGTCGTCGGCAGTTTAATTATATCCACGGTCCTGTGGGTGGAAAGTTCAATGACTTTGATTGCAGAATCCCCGGCTGCCAGGACGTATAGATAAGTGTTGGATGGATTCACCGCCAGATAGGAGGGATGCCCTCCAACGCCGATGGAGCCGCATACCTGGTTTTTATCAGTTCTGATCAGATATAGAGTATTGATTCGCGGGCATGCCGCAAAGGCAAGATCCGCAACCAGAGGAATGATCTGTTCGGCAATGCTGAAGGTCGGCGCCAGACCGCCCTCATCAGTAAGAGATGCCTCGGTATCCCATGTCACGAAAAGTGATCTGCTGTCGCCTTTAGAGACAGTCAACTCGGCGGGAAGGGCAACTTCAATCTCAGGATTGTCCGGTTTTAAGGGGGCCTTTTTATCACTTTTGTGGATAGCGGCCGTTCCCAATGTGAATTTTACTTTGTCATAACGACCTGCCGGCACATCATGTCCTGCGACAAATACTTGGCCCATACCGATTTTGACCGCGTCGATTTCAACAGTTCCGGAAGTCAGAGGGCGCCAGACGCCATTGGAATGGATATCTATGCTTGTGATATCCATGTTGATTCCAGGGCCGAACGGTTTTTTAAGATTCAGAAAAACCGAAAGCCTTGCTGTCTGGTTGCTTCCCTTGTGCCATAAGGTTTTCCCGGCTGAATTTTCAATTGTTCCGGTTTGAAGGCAGCCGCTGAAAAAAAACAGAAAGAGGGAAATTAAGAGGACCAGGAGGAAGGAGGGACGGAATTTAAGGGTATTTGTTGTCGTCTTCATGTTCAGATAACCTTTGAACCTTTGAACCGGGAACCTGGCAACCTGAGTTGCCATTAGTTTTTTTCCGTGTGGCATTTAGCGCAACCATTATAACCGCCCAGGCCCGGCCAGCCTTTGTAGTTCCATCGAAGCAGGGAGGAGTATGGCGTCCCGTGAGGACGATGGCAGGAAAGGCACATGACAATGGCATCGTCCGAACTCGTATAGACCGTCTGGTTGACTGATGCCCCTGTATTAGCGGTTGCTACAGGGGAAATCACGCTGTATGGGTTATTTGTCCCGCTTCCACCGTTGTAGGAATCGAATTCGCTGCTGATCGAGGCTCTTCCCATGTCAAAGTCGGTCGGGTGCCGAAGCCAGACGCCCCCGCCGAAACCGCCGGACGCCACATTTCCGCTGCCGTTGTGAAAATCGCCGTGGCATTGCGAGCATAGGCTGCTGATCGTGCCTGCCGCATTGTCTGTCTCTAAAGAACGGTCTTTGCCGTAATATTTGTTGTGGCTTGTCTGTGAGGGACGGTACTCATATGTTGTGTGTCCGAATCCCTGAATACCATCCAGAAAACGGTAACTTTTGGCAATGGTCGACCCGTCCTGCCAGAGTAGTGGTTTAGTATAGTGATGGCTGTTTTTCATGGCCTCAAACTGGCCGGACTTGGATCGGTCCCCATGACACCCGTACTGGCCTGCGCAGGCGAGGCGTGCGCCGAGAGCGGTCCCTCCCGGCGGTGTAAGGTGAAGTGTCTGGTCTTCGTTTGTTGTGATGCCGACCACATTATGCCCCATTGAGTCGTTAGAAACGCCCCAGTAAAAGTTCCCGCCTGCAAGTGTATTCGTTGTGCCCTCTGTACCGGTTGGTATGTAGTCAGGCTCTAGCGTATCCAGGACAAATGGAAATGAATCTGTAATATTTGTTCCTGTATGACAGCCGATACAGTCGTTTCGAAGCAGGGACGGGTTCGGGCCTGTGTTGTATGCCATTTTCAGACCGTCCTGGCTGTTATGTATGGTGTGACAGACGTCACATTTTTCAGAGATTTTTGCTTCAGAGGTAGTCAACGATAATAAATAAATCAGGACGATAATCAAGCTCCATATAATTTTTGCACGCATGACATTTCCCCCTTGCCGGATCAGCGGGTAAATATCTGAATCCGACCGTTGCCTTCCTCAACCACGCAGAGCCGTTCCCAGGAATCAAACCTGATTTCAGCCGGGTAATAAAGCTGTCCTCTGGCATGGCCTGAAGTGAGAAAGTTGTATTTTTTTGTTCCCCTGCGGTCAAACACTGAGACAACACCTTGATGGCGATCAAGAACGTATATCAATCCGGCAGGCCCCACAGCAAGGGAACAGGGAAAGTCAATAGCTTCGTTAAGCCGGATCTCCGTTACCAGATCGCCGTTTTTGTCAAATTGATACACTGTTTTTCTTTTTCTTTCCAAGGCCCATACCACGCCTTTGCGGACTTTGAAGTCCGTGAATCCATATTCACAATTCGTGCATCCAAACCGTTGTTTAACATTCAGATCCGCATCCATTTCCAGGACATCGCCGCTGGACTTGTCCAGGAGATATAAGGTGTTGCCTTCAATTTCGAGTCGGTCAGGGAAAATTTTGGTTCCGTTATGCCTGATTGTGTGTCTTTCAAACTGTTTGTTTCGTACGTCGATCGTGGAGATCGTGTTTTTTTCTTTTTCCACAATCAGGATTTGGCCATTGGCATCCCTGACCATGTCAAAGGGAACCTTTAGCTCGCCTTTTGCGTTAAATTCATTAATGAACGCCCCATCCTTGTCAAAAGAAACAAGCCGGTTGTTGCCCGAATCAACAACATAATACCGTCCTGAACTCTTGTCCGTGAAAAGCGCTGTAGGTCTGTTCATGGGCGCGCTTTCAGCCGTCTCCACCTTCAGATACATCTGCCACTGCCATGGGCCGGCAAATGCCGGCATATGCCCGATAGGCGCCATTACAGACAGCATGACTAAGATACTAGGAAAAATAAGAGATTTTTTCATGATTTATCCGGTTAGGTTTTGTTTAATACTTATGACACTGTTTACACAGGTCTTCGTCCCCGCTTGCCTTTAACTGGTTTTTGAAGTTTGTGCCCTTCGGGTCGTGGCAGCCAACGCAGGTAAGGATCTGTCCGGACCTGGGGTCTATGACGTTTTCTCCAACAGGATGAGTGTTTGCGCCTTCTTCCTTGTGACATCCGGAACAAAGATCAATCCCGCCGCCTTTCAGCATTGCCAGTTCATTTGAGCCGTGGGAGTCATGGCAGGAGTTGCACATGAGAACATCGGGGTGGACATAGAGTTTGTCTTTGTGCCTTTCGAATGTATCGTTATGACAGTCCTTGCAGAGTTGATCCTGGCGGCCCTTAATCAGGATTGTTGAATCCGATGCATGAGGTGAATGACACTGTGTGCAGTTGTTCCCTGTTCGATTTGTCAGGTGGCTGTGGGTTTTGAAGAATTCCTTTTCGATTTCCGGGTGGCATCTCAGGCACGTGTCAGTAGCAACAGGTTTGTCGTCTATGTGACACTCCCCGCACCCTCCTTTGCCTTTTTTGAACGGCCTGTGCAGAACTTTTCTGATCAGTGACTTGTCATTTCCGCCGTGTGGGTTGTGGCATGAAAGGCAGTTTTTCGGTTCCGTCGGAAAATTCCTGTGGCCGTTTTTGATTGCCTGATGTTTGTGGCATGAAAAACAGACCTCGTCCGTATTGCCGGATGTCCTCAAAAGCTGGTATGTCTTAGCATTGTGCGGAGTATGACAGGTGGAGCATTGCCCCTTTTTGAATGGTGAATGCGTGACTGTGAACTGTCTCGGAATGTTGTTGTGACAGGTAAAGCATATTTCATTTAATTTTCCCTTTATCAGTCCGGCCTTTTGGGTGGAGTGAGGGTCATGACAGGCCGTGCATTTTCCCTGACGTACAGGATCGTGTACTACGTCACTGGTAAAGGATTCTTTTTCCTCAGTGTGACAGGAAAAACAGAGTTCAGCCCCGCTTTGCTGCAACAGCCCTTTGAATCGTGCCACATGAGGGCTGTGACAACCGTTGCATTCTCTTTTTGCCACGGGTTTGTGCACCACGCGATTATTGAATGCCGACTTATCATGGCATTTACTCTTGAAGCAACTGGTTCCGGAAAAAGCAGTTTCATAAGCTCCAAGGCATAGGAAAAGTGTAAGTATCAAGGAGAGTGTCAATTTCTTTTTCATCATTACGACCTCCCTTGGTGGCAGGGACTACAGTTGCCTTCGTGGAATGGTTTATGACTCACCGGGTACAGAAGTTTTTTATCTGCGCCTCCGTGAGGGTCATGACAGCCGATGCATGAATCAAGGCCGGGTTTTATACCTTTGTGTGCAGTATTGAATTTTTGTGTGTTTGTTTCGTGGCAACCGGAGCACAGGGCGCCGGCAGAGGATTTCAGGATGGCCGGGTTGCCGGAACCGTGCGGCTGATGGCAGTTTCCACAATCTTTTATGGCTGGTTCATGGGCAACTCCATCACTCCAGAATACAGTCACCTGCCTGTGGCATTTTATGCATAGCCCCGGCTGCCCCTTAATAAGGAAGTAGTCATGAGAGGAGCCATGGCTCACGTGGCATGCTCCGCAGTTCAAATTTTTTACAGGTGTGTGTTTAACGATTGTCCGGTCAAGAGCGCTCCTCATACCTGAATGACATTCCAGGCACATCTCCCCGGCCTTTTTCTTCATGTTGTGCGCGAAATCACCTGCATGCGGAGAATGACAGGCCAGACATTCACCCTTTTCAAAGGGCTTGTGTAGAGAGGTGGAGTCAGAGATTTGCTTGAGAGCATCATGACATCCCATGCACAATTCTCCTCTCCTTGTGTCGGCAATTAGGAGGCCTTTTTTTTGCGCCTGGTGGGGATTGTGGCATTTTGAGCATTCTCCGGCCAGGAACGGCTTGTGGACGCTGAATTGTCCCATTTCGTCTCCGGCCTTTTTATGACAGGAGATGCATAGTCTGCCCTGAGGCCCGGCGAGCAGAGACTTATGCATGGAATCGTGGGGTGCGTGGCAATCCAGGCAGTCACCCTTTTCAGCAGGGTCGTGGGTTATCGGCC